>NZ_JAILWL010000619.1 GCF_025698965.1 Roseibium sp. | reverse complement strand
TTGAAAGACGATTTAATGCACCGAGGGAGCTTGTTTGGAGAACCTGGACAGAACCGAAATTGCTGGCGCACTGGTATGGTCCAGGCGTGGAAACGGTCATCCATAAACTGGATGTCCGCCCGGGCGGTCTGTGGCTCAACGAAATGAAAGCCGGCGGTGGCTGCCATTTTCAACGGGCTGAATACACAGAAGTTGTCGAGCCGGAAAAACTTGTCTGGTTGCACTCCGTTACAGATGATGCCTGGGAAATTACGTCTAACCCGATGATGCCGGATTGGCCGCGTGTGTTGCTGACGACAGTTACGTTCACGCAGGACGGTGACCACACCGATGTGCGCCTGATCTGGACACCTCATGAAGCAAACGACGCAGAAATCGCCTGCTTCGCCGGTGCTATCAGTGGCCTGGACAAGGGTTGGGGCAAAGGTATGGAAATGCTGGAAGAGCTGCTGGCAGATTTGCAGCGCTGACAGAGTTCGACGCTGCAGGCGGAAACCCCGTCTGCAGCTTACGCTTCAGATGTCGGTCCAAGGTAAACGAAAACCAGGAGCCCCATAGGCCGTTGGTACTTGTCACAGGCGCCGGGGCTGAAACTTTGCCTTCCTCATTTCTTTGTCTGATGGCAAAGGATGACCCAGACCGGAAAACGAAAGACGGATAAAACCGATTGCTATTATTTTCGTAGCGACTTAATGCTATGAAAAAGATAGCATGAAGGTGTGCAAATGCTCGCGGTTTTTCCGTTTCTGGCCGCATTGACGGCTTCCTTTGGCTGGGCAACCGGAATTGTATTGGCGCAAATGCCGGCCAAGGCGCTTGGGGCCTTTGAGTTCACCCGTATTCAGCTGATCGCATGTTCGTTGCTCATGGCTGCGGCGTGCACAGTTTTCGGGCTCTGGCACAGCATAGACTGGCTCTATTGGCCATCTTTTGTCGTCAGCACCGTCATCGGTGTTGTTCTCGGCAATCTGACGATGATCGAATGCTTGCGATTGGGCGGACCTCGCTTGACGGAATTGCTCTTGTGTCTCAAGGCACCGATCGTTGCCGTTGTCGCCTTTCTATGGATCGGAGAAACACTGGGGGCGGCCGACCTGATAGGCGGCACACTCATATTGGCAGGGCTCATCCTGGCAATTCAGTTCGGCGGTGGAACAGAGCAGACACACAGGCAACGTGATAAACGGATTGCTCGGGTGCTGGTCCTCGGTGTGCTGGCGGCCGGATTTCAGGGGCTCGGATTTGTCGCGGTCAAACCTGCCTTGACCAACGGGGCCGAACCGCTTGCAATCGCCGCTATTCGCCTGCTCGGAGCCGCGGGGCTGATCCTGCTTTTCGGCTTGTGGCGCAAACAGAGCCAATTGCAGAAAACCGAAGTGACGCCCTATCTGCTGTTCCGGACAATATTACCGGGCGTCATCGGCTACATCGTTTCCTCGTCATTGCTCTTGTATGCCTACGCGAACATCGAGGCTGCACTTGCCACTATCCTAGGCTCGCTTTCACCGCTTTTCGTTCTTCCCATCCTATGGTTCGCTGACGGCAAAAAGCCCAGTGTGCCGTCGGTCGTAGGGGCAGCGATTGCCGTGGCCGGGGCGGCGGCGATTGTGTGGGTGTGATAAGCACGAAATTGGGCGTTCGAGCAAAAATGTGCCGCCCACCGGACGGCACACAATTGGCTTGCAGTTCTAAAGACCTGAACGTCAATCAAACTCTGGTCCGCGAGCGCGGTAGGGTGTGATTTCCTTCCAGGCTTTCATCAGCGTTTCCAGCTCTTCGTCGCTATGCGGTGGCATGACGATCTGGAGTTTGACGAGAAGGTCGCCATGGCCGCCGGTTTTCGTTGGCAGGCCTTTGCCTTTGAGGCGCATTGTCTTTCCGCTGGAGGCATTTTCAGGGATCGTCAGGTTGACTGCACCCGACAGCGTCGGCGTGCGCACTTTGGCACCAAGCACGGCTTCGTAAAGCGTCAGCGGCAAGTCCAGATGCAGATCCGAGCCTTTGACTTCGAACAATTTGTGCGGCCTGATCCGGACTTCGACCATGGCGTCACCTGCCTGACCGCCATTTTCGCCCGGATGTCCTTGGCCTTTCAGGCGGATCTTTTCGCCGTCCTCGACACCTTTCGGCAACGTGGCGTTGACGGTTTTGCCGTTTGGCAGCGTTACTTGTGTCTTGCCGGAATTCACGATGTCTTCCAGCGATACACGAGCGACGATCTCGGCATTCTTGCCTTTGATCTTGGGAGGCGCCTTCGCGCGTGCTCCGCCGCCAAAGCCTGAACCGGCTCCGGCACCGGATCTTCCACGGCCGCGGCCGCCCAATCCGCCGAAAATATCGTTCAGGATATCGTCAAAACCACCGCCGCCACCGCTGCCGCCAGTTGCCCGAAAGCCGCGTGCACCACCGCTTCCGCCTCCTGCACCAAAATCTTCAAATCCTGAAAAGCCTTCAAACCCCTGGGACTGAAAGCGCTGCTTGCCTTCCGCATCGATCTCGCCGCGGTCGAATTGGGCGCGCTTGTCCTTGTCGCCAATGATTTCGTAGGCCTGGTTCACTTCGGCAAAACGCTGTTGTGCCCCCGGATCGTCCTTGTTCTGATCCGGGTGGTATTTCTTGGCCAGTTTTCGAAAGGCCTTTTTTATGTCGCCCTCGCTGGCGGATTTCGCCACACCGAGAACGCTATAGGGATCACGCATTCGTATCACCAGGTTTCTAAGATTTTCCGGCCCGCTTCCTCACGCATAAACGCTCCGGATACATGCCCTGCTCCGAAGCGCGCGTTTGTCAGAGGTAAAACTTGACCGGACTTGTCTACTATATCGGGATGAACAGGAAGAAAATCCAGACGCCCGCCCGATCCAGTAGCCAGTTTGTTTGTATGTGGGTTTTTCAGGACGATCAAGCGTCGGCAACGATCAACGTGGTGACCGCGAACTTTTGTGTGATATCCCGACAAGCAGTTCCGGAATAAAGCTTGATCCCGGCTATCGTATTCGCCGTGGTCTGAAACGAGATGCAGCCTGTGTCGGAAAGGGCTGCCGTATCGATGTTCGTCAGCGTACCCGAATTCCCGCTGGACGCATTGA
>NZ_JAILWL010000618.1 GCF_025698965.1 Roseibium sp. | reverse complement strand
AGACTTACGCCGGCTTCCCTTGCAATATCATGTACTGTTGGCTTGACCATCTATCCTCCGCACCAGGTCAATTTCGCGCAGCTCTCTGACATACGTCAATCAAAATGCATTCGGGAAGCGCAACAACCAACACATTCTGCAAGATGAAACAAAGCTGGCGACCTTGCAATCGATGCAAACCGATACTGCACAACGTTTCAAAGCCAGGCTCAGTGCGGGCGGTCATCGGCCCAACCATGTATTGTGCCTTCCTATCTTGCACGACATCGCTCCAGACCAGATCAAATAGTAGGTTTTGAGCCACTTTTCTTCCAGAAAACCCGACATTTTCCGCTTTCCGATTCCTCAATCCTCCTCAGAAATGTTATTCTTGTTTTCAATAACTTGGACATCGGTCAACCTTGCGCATTTGTTGGCGGGATAACAGATCGATGCAGCTGGCGAGGTTAGGAAGACGCCATGCTGGAACTCTGGAAGAGCAGACGGGCCAGAAAGGCCGCTGTCGCCACCATCCGGCCGTTGGTGGAACGAACCCGTTTTGCCAACGGGAACATATCAGACGACCGCTGGATGGATGCGTATATGGTCGGCTTTCTGACTATGTTGATCACACTCATTGCTCAACGCCGCGTCGACACCATTGGATCCGAAGCCCTCGGCATCGTTCAGGCTGATGCCTGGCAGGAAATTACCGGGCTTCCGGGTCAGCTTGTTGGTGAGGAGGCCTGCCTGTTGAGCGCCAATGGTCATCGCGACTTCATGCGCGGCTGCCACAATGCCGGAAAACTTGAATCCGCCCTGACGGCCCAGAGCGGGTTTCACTGGTTCAATTCCGGAAATCCGGACCTGGACGGTACGGTTGAAACCGGCGGAACACGCCGCATGCTGGATGACACCGAAATCCACGCGCTGTGGTCGGAATATTTCGAGCGCCCTCTTCTCAGCATTGCATTTCCATCATCTGCGGACAGGCACGAAGGTTGGCAGCACTGATTGCCCTGGCAGGTTCCGGAAATCAAAAAGCCTTCATCCTTTCACGAACAAGCTAAAAAACCGGTGCGCATTCAACTGCGCACCGGTTTTCAATTGCTGCGTCCAACGGCCGGAATGCGATTACGACTCCCGGAATGCCCGCGTCATTGAATCCTGGATTGGCTTGGTCAGGTATTCAAAGAATGTCCGCTCAGACGTTGTAATGAAGACCTCTGCCGGCATACCCGGTGTCGGTGTGAAATTGCGAACGACTTCCCTCGCCTCCTGGTCGAGGCGCACACGAGCAACGTACGCGTCCTCGCCAGTCGATTGCCGGCCGGTGATGTCATTCGGCAGCGCATCCGCCGAAATATAGATCACCGTACCTTCCACCATTGGTGTGACACGCTGGCTCAGCGCTGTCAGTCGGATCGTCGCCCGTTGACCGCTACGCACATTGTCGATGTCCTGCGGCCGGACGGGAACCTCGATAAGCAGTTCCTCCTGCAGTGGAACGATCTCGAGAATGTTCTTGCCCGCCTCGATAACGCCACCGGACGTGTGATAACGCAGTTTCACGACAATACCTTCAACCGGCGCCGTTATGTTGACCCGGTTCATGACGGCCCTGGCCGACCGGGCGCGCTCACGCACGTCATCAAGTTCGGAATGGACCTCATGCAATTGATCGACCGCCTGTTTGATTGCGGTGTTGCGAGCCACCTGAATCTGTTCCCGGATGCGGGAAATGCGTTCGCGCGCATCACCGATTTCACCCGTCAGGCGTCCGATTTCGCCATGAAGATTGGCTTTGGCCCGGCGCAACGCGAGAAGTTCAGGCTTCCGGATAAGTCCACTTTTCAAAAGCGCCGATTTATCCACCAGCTCTTCATCGATCAATGCAAGCTGATCCTTGACCGCCTGAAGCTGTACGGTGCTGCCCGTGATGCGTTCCTGAAGCGCATTGATGCCGTCATCCAGAGTTGCAATCTCACTGACGAGCGTATCTCTGCGCGCCTTGAATGTGAGACTCTGTGCATCGATGATCGCTTTGACTTCCGTGTCGTTTTCACGCTGTTTGAGAACTTCTTCGGGCATCTCGATTTTGGGGTTCCAGTTCATCTCAGCCTGGAAGCGTGCCTCCATCGCCTTCAATCGGGTGAAACGCAACTCTAGCCTGCGCAATTCGGCCCGCGGCGCCACGTCATCCAGAACGATAAGCGTCTGACCGGGCTGAACGCGGTCTCCCTCGCGCACCTTGATATCCTTGATAACACCGCCTTCGAAATGCTGGACGATCTTGTTTTCGCCGGTTGTCACGAACACTCCCGAGGCAACTACGGCGCCGGTGATCGGAGCCGCATTGGCCCAGACACCGAAACCGAAGACGCACGCTCCAAGAAGACTGTAGCCAAAGATTTTCACCTTTCGGCTGGTCTTGCTGATTTGATGGTCCCATTCCTTGCTAAGTGCCAGATAGGACATGAATTCAAACTCCTGCTATCGCAAACCCTTACAAGTCCGCTGATGGTCTTTTGCTCTTACTGCGGTGTCGGAGGCGCTTTGCTGCCTTCCAGCGTACCGCCGCTGCCATTGCTGTTTTTCAACATTCTCATCATTTCATCGCGCGGACCAAAGGCCTGAACGGTGCCTTCTTTCAACATCATGATCCTGTCGACATTCTTCAGAAGACTCGGACGCTGAGTAATTGCTATTACCGTGATTTCCTTGGCTTTGGCCCGCATCAAAGCGCGCGCAAGTGCACGTTCGCCAGGAACATCCAGGTTGGAGTTCGGCTCGTCGAGCACAACCATGCGTGGATCTCCGAAGAAGGCCCTGGCAAGGCCGATACGCTGTTTCTGACCACCGGATAGTGGTGCGCCATCAACGCCGATCTGGGTTTCATATCCCGCAGCAAACTGGGAAATCATTTCGTGCACGTCGGCTGTTTCAGCCGCGTCAAAAATCTGATCGTCCGTCGCATCCTCACGCATACGCGCGATATTGGCCTTGATCGTAGCGGGGAAGAGCTGCACGTCCTGCGGCAGATAGCCAACGCTCTCGCCGAACTGACGCGGATCCCAATTTCGGAGATCCATATGATCGAGCCGGACATTACCCG
>NZ_JAILWL010000617.1 GCF_025698965.1 Roseibium sp. | reverse complement strand
TTTGCCCGGGCACATGCAGCCCGTTCTTTTGCCCATTTCAAGACAGCTTTCATGAACTATTCGCAAGATCGTCAGGCAGCTGTGAAACTGGCGCGCGCTGCTGCAGAACGTGCGATCGAACTTGATCCGATGGATCCGTTTGGCAATTTCAATATGGGCAGATCGCTGTGGCTGGTGGGGGATCTCGACGGAGCGCAGGGGTGGCTGAAGCGGGCAACGTCTCTCAGTCCGAGCTTTGCCCAAGGTCTTTATGCCCGCGCCTGGACCGAGATGGTGTCCTGTTCCAGCGAAAATGGCTGTCGCTTGTCCGATCGGGCCCGCAGCTTAAGTCCACTTGATCCCATGCTCTATGCGATGCTGGGAACGCGCGCGCTTTGCATGGTGATGGAAGACCGTCATGACGAGGCTGCTCTATGGGCAGATCGGGCTGCAAATGCACCGGGGGCGCATGTCCTGATATGGGTGATCGCCGCCATTGCGAACGAACTTGCGGGAAACCATGCGGTTGCTGCCGATTGGGCGCAACGTGTCCGGCACCACCGGGCAGATATCTCACAGGAGCACTTCTTCCGTTCATTTCCTTTTACGGATGCCGGGGTGCGGGCCAGAATCTCGACTGCGTTGGCAAAGCATGGATTTGCCTGAAACCGGGCAGCTCTCGGCGCACTCGTAAAATCCTCAGACTTTCCTCAGAACCTGCTCAAGACTCGGCTGCGACGCTCCTGTCATGATCACTGTTATGGAACGGTTTGTGCGCCTCTGATGTTCAGATGCAGTTGAAACAGGCCGTTCGCTTGCAACGATGGAGCAAATTCATGACCGGTGAAACTGTGCGCACGACTGAGGGCAATGGACTTCTTTTTGAAAGCGTGCTGGATACGATCGGCAACACACCTGTTATCCGTATCAACAATCTCGGACCGAGTGGTGTCGAGATGTTCGTGAAGTTTGAAGCGGCCAATCCGGCCGGCTCAGTGAAGGACCGGCTCGCCGTCAATATCATTGAGGCAGCCGAGCGTAGCGGAGCTCTCAAGTCGGGGCAGACCGTAGTTGAAGCCACCAGCGGCAATACCGGCATCGGACTGGCGATGGTCTGTGCGCAAAAGGGATATCCGCTTGTGGTCACCATGGCGGACAGTTTCTCGATCGAGCGGCGCAAGCTGATGCGAATGCTTGGAGCCAAGGTGGTTCTGACACCGCGCGCGGAAAAAGGGTTCGGCATGTATCGCAAAGCGGTCGAATTGGCCGAGACCCACGGCTGGTTGCTCGCCCGTCAGTTCGAAACCGAGGCGAATGCGGAAATACACGAGGCGACAACAGCGCGCGAGATCATCAACGATTTCGCGAGAAAACGGCTCGACTATTTCGTTACAGGTTACGGTACCGGTGGCACTTTGACCGGGGTCGGGAGGGTGCTGCGCAAGGAACGCCCGGAAACCAGAATTATCCTGTCCGAGCCGGCCAACGCACAATTGCTCGGCAGCGGACATGTTCAGGAGCGGGAGGCGGATGGCGCTCCGGCTGCCAGCCATCCAGCCTTTGAACCGCATCCGATCCAGGGATGGACACCGGATTTCATTCCAGCCGTTCTGCAAGAAGCGGTGGACGGGAAGTATTACGACGAGCTTATTCCGGTGCCTGGACCGACCGGTGTCGATTGGGCTCGAAAACTGGCGAGCCGCGAAGGCATTCTCACAGGTATTTCCGGTGGCGCGAGTTTTGCCATTGCCGTGCAGGTGGCGGAAAAGGCCGCTCCCGGATCGACGATCCTTTGCATGCTGCCCGATACCGGTGAACGCTACCTGACAACCCCCATGTTCGAAGGCATTGCCGAGGAGATGACCGATGAGGAAATCACAATCTCCATGTCGACACCCGGATACCACATGGGCTGACATGCCGGACCCTATTGAAGAGCTCGAAATAGCATTTTCTGAGGCCGTATCCTATCGCCAAAGCTTACCGGCGCGCAAATGCGCGCCGGAAAAGGGCTACCGGGAAATGCTTCAGGTTTTCGGTGAACCTCTTCCCGAAGAGGGAAGTAAGGGAAGCGATGTGATCCGCGATCTGGCCCGGCGCGGTGCGCCGGGATTATCGGGAATGACCCATCCGCGTTTTTTCGGCTGGGTGCTTGGCGGTTCAGCCCCTGTCGGAGTTGCCGCCGACTGGCTGGTGAGTGCCTGGGGGCAGAATGCCGCGCTTCACGCATCGTCGCCGACGGCCGCAGCAGTTGAGGAAATTGCAGCAAATTGGTTGCTCGAGATCCTCGATCTGCCACGGGAAGCCGCGGTTGGCTTTGTCACCGGAGGAACTGTCGGAAACTTCACCGCCCTGGCAGCGGCCAGAGGAGCGGTCTTGAGCAAGCACGGCTGGAATGCTGACAGGGATGGTCTCTTCGGTGCCCCGCCGGTCACGGTCTTTGTTGGAGACGATGCTCATACCTCCGTCTTTTCAGCGCTTGGTTATCTTGGATTTGGCCGAGATCGCATTTGCAGGATCGACACCGATGCCGAGGGCCGCATGAATGCGACAGATCTGGCAAACAAAATCACGGGTACTGGTGGTCCGGGGATTGTGATCGCTCAGGCAGGGCAGATCAATACGGGTGCCTTTGATCCGTTTGAAGATCTGATTGAGGTGGCAAAAGAGGCTGACGCCTGGGTACATGTTGACGGTGCTTTCGGCCTTTGGGCGCGGGCGCACCCGTCCTACCGCTATCTGACTGAAGGCATCGAAAAGGCTGACTCATGGTCTGTCGACGGACACAAATGGCTGCAAACGCCTTTTGACAGCGGCTATGCGATTGTACGGAACCAGGAAGCGCTTGAAACGGCCATGGGGATAGAGGCGAGCTATCTTCCTTCAAAGGAAGATGGAGAACGGATACCGGCCCTCCTGGTTCCGGAACTCTCGCGGCGGGCACGCGGTGTTCCCACCTGGGCAATGCTGAAACATCTCGGCCGAAAGGGCGTGAGGGAACTCGTCGGCAGACACTGCGGCATTGCCGGTCAGATTGCCGAACGACTGAAAGACGTGAAAGGTATCCGTGTCGTCAATGATGTGGTTCTCAATCAGATAATTATCGCTTTCGGCCCGCATGATCTGTCAAACGCGCAACGCAAACAAGTGACGGATGAAGTCATTC
>NZ_JAILWL010000616.1 GCF_025698965.1 Roseibium sp. | reverse complement strand
CTCTGCGTTCTACGACGTTATCAAATCGACACCGGCGGCTGCACACTTCTTCACAGATGAAGACCACATGGCCAGCGCCAAGGGGCGCCAGCAAGCCCACTGGATGTCCATCGTTTCCGGTCGATTTGACAGCTCCTATTTCGAAGGCGTTCGCAAGATCGGTCTTGCCCACAGCCGGCTCGGACTTGAACCGCGCTATTATATCGGCGGCTACGCGCATCTGGCCTCCGCCCTGATCAGAGCGGTCGCCAAGTCCCAAAGCGCCGGGATCATGGGGCTTCGTCCGCGCCAGACTGAAGTGCTGGACAACCAACTGGACGCCTTGGTCAAAGCCATCTTCCTGGACATGGAACTGGCGGTTTCCTTGTACCTTGAAGAAACCGAAGCCAACGCAGCGCGCGAGAGACATGAGCTCGCATCGCAGTTCGAGCAAAATGTCGGCAATCTGGTTGGAACGCTGACATCCGTCTCGGAAACAATTGGCGACGCCTCACAGAAAGTTGCGTCCACGGTCGAAGCCACTCTTGAACGGGCCGTGAGCGCGGCTTCCGGCGCAGAAGAATCCGCCGCCAGCGTTCGAGCCGTCGCCGCGGCCTCCCATCAGATGGAATCTGCGACGCGCGAAATCGCAGAACGCGCAAACAGCCAAAGCGACATCGCCCGGAAAGCAGAGCAGCTCGCCACAACTGCGGTCACAGACATAGAACGTCTCAATCAGGCGGCGTCACAGATCGGCGGCGTCGTCACCTTGATCCAGCAAATCGCAGAGCAAACCAATCTGCTGGCGCTGAACGCCACCATTGAAAGCGCACGCGCCGGAGAGGCCGGCAAAGGGTTCGCCGTTGTCGCCCAGGAAGTCAAAACCCTGGCCAATCAAACCGCAAAAGCCACGGACGAGATTGGTGGTGAAATCGCTGAGATTCAGGCTGCGACCGGCACTGTCGTGGAAGCGATGTCGCTTATCAGGGACACCATTTCCAAGATCTCGGAAACGTCGATGGGAATTGGCGCAGCCGTCGAAGAGCAAGCCAGCGCCACCACCGAGATCACACGCAGCTCGACGAGCGCCGCTCAGGGCAATGAAGCGGTCGCGTCCGCGTCCTCGGACATGGAGAAAGCCGCCAGAGACGCATCGGTTTCCGTCGATGTCATGACTGCAGCAGCGAGCGAAGTGCAGACGTGTTCGTCCAGCCTGTCTGAGTCCGTGGAGCAGTTTCTCTCCACAATGAGAGTGACAGGCTAGACAGCAACCATGGCTCTATCCCAACTCATCTACACCTCCTATCCGGCCTTCCCGATCCGCCCCGGCTCGCTCACAGGTCCGTTGGGAGAGATCATGAACGCCGGACGCGATCACAATTCTCGCAATCAGATCAGTGGCATTCTGGGCGTCGAGGTGAACCGCTTCTTTCAGATCCTTGAAGGTCCGACCGACAAAGTCAAAGAAACCTTTGAACGAATCCAATATGATAAAAGACATTTTGGCGTTCAACTCAAACACTTCGACGAGCTTGGAGAGAGAACCTTCAAAGACTGGTCTATCGGCTTTGCCGCGCCTGCATATCTGCCCTCTGGTGAACCCGCCCAGATCGACTTTGATACGGTTTGCGTTCAAACGATCATCGATCGCGGGCGCCTGCTGCGACGCCATGGCGTGATTGCGGAGGCGGCCCTGGAGACCCCTAGCGCATCAGGATTCTGAAATCACCGACATCGCGGATGGTGTCTTCATAGACATGCTGCTTGATTGGTCGATGATGGCTATGAAGCGCTGTTCCGCCCTGATCATCCGGGATCGCAGTTGAAACAGCCTGATAATACGCCTCGCCATGAGGCGTGCTTGACCGCCAGGTATTTTCAACCAGAAGCACCTCTCCATTGAAGGCGCCGACCTGCCTGAGACGCTGGAAATGATTATCTGCGTCTTCACCCAATACGCCGTCCAGCCGATCTCCGGGCTCAACCAGGGCGTAACTCCCCCCTAGCGCTCTAAACCCTTTTGAAAATTCAATGAGCTCGACTTCATTTCCCCTGCCCCGGATCAAGCTCACAAGGGTCGGAGACGTACGCACAGTCAAACGCCACCGATCAAAGGAATACTGAAACCGGACATCTTCGAGCAACCGCATGATCCGGGCATGCAGGTGAAAGGAAGGCTGCTGGGCGCCCGTTTCAATTCTGGAATAATGAGCTTGGCTGATACCGAGTTGATCCGCCACCGATGCTTGCTTGGCGCCCGTCTCTCGCCGAAACGCCAGCAGCAATTTTCCAACCTCAGTGTCGTCCGACGTGATCAAGCACCATCCCCCCTGTTTTTATAGGAGTGATGTGGTCTAAGAGTATAACTTCTCAAGGTATTTTATATACACAAAATTAATGTGGATTACAGATTATTAATGTAAGGCGCTCGTGGGCGCTATCCCGCATATCCCCGCCTCAAGCCCCTGAAGGCGCTCTGGAATTCAATGATTATCATTCACGTCATACTGGCGTTGCCTGTCACCGGCTCAGCACCGCTGCATGTCGCTCTCTGATTACATCTGCAACCTATAGCCCCCACTCTCGGTTATCAGGAGCCGGGCGTGCTGGGGGTCGGGCTCGATCTTTTGACGTAGCCGATAGACATGGGTTTCCAGCGTGTGGGTGTTGGCTTCGCGGTGATACCCCCAGACCTGATCAAGCAATTCCTCCCGCGCCACAGGCTGACCCCCGGCTCGATACAGGTATTTGAGAATATTGGTTTCTTTCTCGGTCAGACGCGTCTTTCTGTCCTCGCCATCCACTAAAAGCTTCATGCTTGGTTTGAAGCGATAGGGGCCAACCTGCAGCACCGCGTCTTCGCTTTGTTGATGCCGGCGTAATTGCGATTGCACGCGCTCGAGCAGCACCACGAAGCTGATCGGCTTGGCCAGGAAATCATCCGCGCCAGAGCGTAAACCCAGCACGTGATCGGCGTCGCCGGACTGGGCGGTGAGCAGGATGATCGGGGTGTTCACCCCGTCCTTGCGCAAATGGCGGCAGGCTTCGCGGCCATCCATATCGGGCAGGCCCACATCGAAAATGATGATGTCCACCGGCTCGGATCGAGCAAGCTCCATGCCCGGCTTGGCCGCGTCAGCGGTGAGCACCTTGAAATCATCTTCAAAGCTGAACTGCTCAGCCAGGGCTTCGCGCAGATC
>NZ_JAILWL010000615.1 GCF_025698965.1 Roseibium sp. | reverse complement strand
CATCGGACGGCGACCTGGCGGCCAGGGCGCTCGCCGGGGAGGACCGGGCGTTCACCCTGCTCATGCGCCGGACCAAGGAGCCGCTATACCGGTTTGCTCGCCGCCATATCGGCGATGAGGACCTCGCCTACGATATGGTCCAGCAGGCGTTCGTTGCGGCCTGGCGGTCTCTACGCAAATACGATCCCGCCTATCCCTTCGAGACTTGGATGCGCACCATCGTGCGCAACAAGTGCCGAGACGAACAGCGAAAGGCGCGCGTGCGCCGCTGGATCAGCCTCAGTCCGGTGACCAGTTCCGGCGCAGAATGGGACGCGCCGCAAGACACCGCCGACCCGGAACGCGCAACGGCCGACCGAGACCAGCTCAAGCGGGCGAAGACGGCGATCAGTGCTCTACCAGATGGGTTAAAGACCCCGCTCATCCTCACCGCCTTCGAGGGGCTCACTATGGCCGAAGCCGCCAAAGAACTCGGCCTTACGGAGAAGGCGGTGGAGAACAGGCTATACCGGGCGAGAAAGAGATTAACCGCAGCGCTGATCCGCAGAAATTGATTAGCCCTTGTGCGGTTCGGGGTCGCATTCAACGGCCGCTGAAGAGACCCTCGCGTCCTCGCTAGCAAATTTCGTTGCACGCCGCAGCTCTTTTCTGACACTCCGCGCAGCCGGACTATAAACAATCGCAAAAGAAACCCGGCTCAAAGAGCCCGGTCCTTCGGGTGTAAGCCACCCCTGAAATCGATTTGACCCATATGGGGTCGATCAGCCTTCAAAGAGCTTCGCCGAGATCGCATCAACCGCTGCGGCGTCGGCCTCCGGATCGCGGAAAAGATAGCCGTAGATGTCGAACGTGACCTGAATGGAGCTGTGGCCCATCAACTCCTGGATGCGCTTGGGCCCCATGCCCTGCTCGATGAAGAGCGCAGCAGCTGCGTGACGCAGATCGTGGAAACGAAAAGCGGGCTTCTCGACCTTTCTGCCGGTGTTGCCAACGACCTCGGTCGTCAGGCCGATAGCCCTCATCGCCGGAATGAAGACACGTTGCCTGATGTTCGAACCACTTTCGACATTCCCGTTGCCGTTCGGGAAGACGAGGCCCTTGCCTCCGACCGGGCACTGCAGTCGCCACTTTTTTAGCTCGAGACCGAGGACACCACTGATCGGGATGTCTCGATAGCCGCTAGCCGACTTCGTGCCCTTCACTGATCCGTCTGAGCGGCTGGCCTTGCGCACGCGGATGATGCGGTTATCAAAGCGGACATCATCCCATGTCAGAGCGCGCAGTTCGCCCAATCGCATGCCGGTCAGCATCGCGGCCATCAGAAGGACTTGCCCCTGGTCATCCGTGTTCGCGAGTAAACCGCTCAACTCATGTCGCTCCGGCATCCGCTTTACATACGGTTCGGCGCGCGGAGCCTTGATCGACTTGTCGGCTATGATGTTACGACCCACGAGGTTACGGCGCTGCGCTTCCTTGATCACCCGGTTCAGCGTGCCAAGCACGCGTTTGGCCATGGCCGCCGACCGCTCTTCGACGACGTCGTCTAGAAATTCTTGGATCATCGGCTCGGTGAGCTTGGTCAACAGCACGTGGCCGAGGTGCGGTTTTATGTAGAGCCGGACGTGCTGCTCGTACTGGTCCTGCGTGCCCGGTTCGAGCGCGCGGACCGAAGCGCTTCCAAGATGCAAGTCTGCTGCCTCGGTGACGGTACAGGTGGCCTTGTCGTGGACGAACGTGCCCTCGCCAAGCTGGCGGCTAACCTCTTCTAGAAAGGCTTGCGCCTCTTTTTTCCGTCCGAAGTTTTTGTATCGCCATTTGCCCTGAGTGTCCTTGTACTTCGCCGTCCAGCGTTTCGCACCAGCGGGGTGGTGATCGAATAAACTGCCATCAATTGTTCCTTATTGTCAGTCAGCGTTGATTTCCTATTGACGCAGATAACAATGTTAGGCATACATTCCCGCGCCGCCCATCGAACAGTCCGGTGGGCACGCGGATACATTCCATTGTCTATGAGAGGCGTCAAGATGAGTTTGCTGGACAGAGAGAAATTTTCCGATCCCGACTGGGTGGCGGACCAGCTACGGCTGGACTGGCGTGAGCGTCAATTCTTGACCGATGACGAGGCGACCGGCGCACCGCTAAAGGATGTGGCGACGCGCAAGGGCAAGGCAATCGCTCACGGTGGCGGAACCCTGTCTCGGTTCGCGACCGAGGCGGCGCTCAAGCACCTTCAGAGCGCAGGATGGATCACTTGCCAGAAGTCTCGCAAGATCGACCTAGACACCTACACGCCGGTACGCGGCTGGATGCGGCTGTGGGAGCTGGATCAACTGCTCAAGGCCGAGATGGTTATGACGTTGGCGGATTTCGCCGACCTCTCGTTCCTGCGGCTTGCTGATCTGCTTGCGGCCGTGCCTGGACCGCAACTCGATGAAAACGGCGATCCGATACCGCTGGCGATCAGCCTCGCAGAGCAATGGGTCGATTATGTGCTCTACTGGTTCGGCCTCGACAGCGGTGATGCCGCTGCGCGACGGGAAGCAAAGCAGGGAATCTCTGCAGCGCCTGCGAGCCAGATTGGTGCTGATCGCTCCCAGGACGCCCGGCTTCTTCTAATCGACCGACGCTGGCTTTTTGCGCGAGTACGCGATCTCCCGGACAGTCTTGGCGAGCCTGAGCTTGGTAAGAACAGCGAAAAGCTACTGCCTGGAGACGGCTGGCTTTTGCTCGCCGACATCCGCTCGCTTCGGTCCGCGAATTTCGACCTCGACTGGCTTCTGCACGCCTACCAGAGACATCGGACGGACGAGGGTACGTTTTTCTACACCTTCACAGACTCGCGCTGGGACGAGGCGCAGACCGCTCGCAAGCATGCGGCGGTCCGCATCGAACTCAACTTAGCCGAGCCACTGCGCCGCTTTATCCACCGCAACAGAAAGGAGGTTGAAGAACAATAAGTTACCTACCGCCTTGACGCTCTGAAAAGAACTCGCGCAAGGATCAAACCTATCTGAAAACCATTATCAAGGGAGCTACAAAACTCAAATGCTAAACAAGAAAATCATCGACGGTGAGTACATCGCCGCTCTCCTCAACCTTGTCCCCCACCCGGCCCGCGATCTCCAATTGGCGTCGATCAATCATCAAGACCATACCGCTCACGAGGGGGAGGTCACCTGATG
>NZ_JAILWL010000614.1 GCF_025698965.1 Roseibium sp. | reverse complement strand
GCAATCAGTACTTCCGCAATTGCCATTAGCGCCAGGGATGAATCCCATGGAGAGGGAACGGCAACCCTTGCGGGCAACACATAACTTGCAATCCTGCCAACCGGAGACATCCAGCTGTCGGTGACCAGTGCCACCGTTGCGCCCTGCTTGGCGGCTGCTTCCGCGAACTGAATGATCTCTGCCTGATAGCGTCGGATATCGAAGACCAGGACAACATCTTTGGTACCGATACCGAGAAGCTGATCAAGCCAGTTGCCCTGCTGGCCGGCGATATGCGTCACGTTGGAGCGCACAATCCTGAGATGCGCGGCCATGTACCTGGCCAGGCCGTCGGTGAAGCGGCCACCGATCAGATGAATCGTCTTGCGCTCGTCCGACAAGAGCCTGATAAGACCCTCGATTTCACCTTTAGGTAGGTGAGCGAAAGTTTCCCGGACATTCTCCAGGAGTTGACTGACATGGGGGTCGCCATCGGGTTCTTTCGTCAGATTCGCGCTGCGCGCGAGCGGGGAATTCAACTGGTTTTCGAGTTCACCGCGCAGTTTTTTCTGAAATTCCGCAAAGCCCGGAAACCCCAACCTGCCGATGAAGCGCAGGATTGTCGGAGAGCTGACACCGGCTGCTTCGGCAAACTGTGCAACTGTCCCCAGGCCCTGCATCGGATAATTTGCCATCAGAGCGTGTGCCGCCTTTTTTTCCGTGGCGGTGAATTCGTCCAGCCGGTCGCGAATATCATCCAATAGCGGGCGGTCCATGAGTGTTGCTCCTCAAAACGGCTTTTGCGATCCGGCATGTCGAATTTCATTTGACAGCGGCATCTTTCTGCGTATCAAATATTACAGATCTTAGTTCAGTCGGCAATCCTGTAACAAACATTACAAATCGTCGACCTAGATTTTAAGTGGGAGCGGGGAATGGGTGTGAGCCCACAATCAGGCGGAATGGCCAGGGCTGTTGTTGTAGAAAACGCAGAAGGGACGGGCCCTTTTGTGTTCCTGTGTGACCATGCTTCCAACTTCTTTCCGCCCCCATATGACGAATCTCTTGGGCTCTCGGACGCGGACAAGTCTGCTCACATTGCCTGGGATCCGGGTGCCATGGGTGTTGCCAGCGAACTGGCGGAAAACCTGAATTCACCCCTGGTGCATACTTCCGTTTCGCGGTTGATCATTGATTGCAATCGGGAGGAAAGCAGATCTGACCTGATCCCGAGTTTGAGCGAGACCACGCAGATTGTCGGCAACCGAAACCTTTCTGCGGATGAGAAGGCGTTTCGGCTCAATCTGGTGCACCGTCCGTTCCACAAGGCGATAAACAAGGTTCTGAACTGGCGCCTGGAGCAAGGTTTGCCGACGGCGGTCGTGTCGATCCATTCCTTTACCCCCGTCTACAAGGGCAATGCCAGACCCTGGGAGATCGGCCTGATCTACGAGAAGGACCGACGCTTGGCCGATCCCGTTCTCGCAGAGCTTAAGGCGCGGGGCGATCTGACTGTCGGCGACAATGAACCTTATGCTCCGTCCGACGGTGTCTACTACACGATCCGGCGCCACGGGGAAGACCGGAAACTGCCCTGCCTGATGATCGAAATCCGAAATGACGAAGTGACAACGGCTGGAGAAGAGGCGCGCTGGGCTGAAATGCTGACACCGATCCTGAACAGGGCGGCGCTGTCCAGCTTCAAAATACCCGATGGAGGCACCGATGCTTAAGGCGGCCTGCTTCTACGTTCGTATGGTTGAAAGCTTCAACCGGCGCCTCGGCAAAGTCATCATGTGGGGGGTCTTTGTCATGGCGGCGATCCTGCTGTGGTCCTCCATCTCGAAGACCTTCTTCAATCCTTCACTGTGGACTCTCGAAGTCGCCCAGTTCGCCATGGTCGCCTATTACGTACTAGGCGGCCCGTATTCGATCCAGCTTGGTTCGAATGTGAGGATGGACCTTTTTTACGCCGAATGGAGCCTGAAAAAGAAGGCCTGGTTCGACGCGTTCACGGTCCTGCTTCTGATCTTCTATCTCGGTGTCCTTCTGTACGGTGCGCTGAACTCGACCGCCTATTCGCTCGGATATTTCGGCAAGGAACCTTTCGCTTTTTACTGGGACCTGATCACTGCCTTCGTTACCGGCGGTCCGGAAGCAGCCAGCGAGAAGCTCGGCTACATCGAACGCAGTCCGACTGCCTGGCGGCCTTACCTGTGGCCGGTCAAGCTCGTCATGATTTTCGGATTTTTCCTGATGCTCCTGCAGTGTGTTGCTGAACTTTTGAAAGATATCGCCCGGATCAAGGGAGAGACGATCTGATGTCTTATGAGATGATCGCTCTTCTCATGTTCTCGTCGATGATGCTGATGCTTCTGACAGGGCAACGCGTCTTCGGTGCCATCGGTGGTATAGCGGCAATTGCAGCGCTTGCGCTGTGGGGAACCGGTGGTGGAGATATCCCGTTTTCCGCCGCGATGAAGCTGATGAAGTGGTACCCGCTGCTGACGTTGCCGATGTTCATTTTCATGGGCTATGTGCTGTCCGAAACCAAGATTGCGGACGATCTCTACAAGATGTTCCATGTCTGGATGGGGCCGATCAATGGCGGCCTCGCCATCGGAACAATCTTGCTGATGGTTCTGATATCGGCGATGAACGGTCTTTCCGTTGCCGGGATGGCCATCGGCGCAACCATAGCCTTGCCGGAACTTCTGAAACGAAAATACGACAAGCGCATGGTCACGGGGGTGATCCAGGCTGGATCCTCGCTCGGGATTCTTGTGCCGCCCTCGGTGGTGCTGGTGCTGTATGCAATGATCGCACGTGCTCCTGTCGGGCAGCTTTGGCTCGCCGGGGTGATGCCGGGTCTGATGATGGCCGGCATGTTTGTCATCTACATTGCTGTTCGCTGCAAGATCCAACCCGAACTGGGGCCCGCCCTTTCGGAAGACGAACGGACGGCGTCGAAGGACGAGAAGTATCATCTTCTGCTTGCCGGCATTTTGCCGATCGTCATCTTTGCCGCGATGATGGTGCCGTTCGTAATGGGCAAGACCAGTCTCGTGGAAGCGTCTGCCATCGGTGCGCTGACCGCTCTGCTCGCCTCGATCCTTCGTCGTCGCATGACATGGGACATACTGATCCTGTGTCTGAAGAATACCCTTGGCATTTCCTGCATGTTCATGTGGATCATCCTGGCTGCACTCGGCTTTGGAGCGGTGTTTGAC
>NZ_JAILWL010000613.1 GCF_025698965.1 Roseibium sp. | reverse complement strand
GAAAGTCTCGGTCGTAAGGTGCGCCGGCTGTCGGCCCTCAAGGATCGCCGACATGATGGTCGGCGATAGAAACGCCATCTGTAAACGGCTTCTTAGGTAGCGCTGCGAGACCTGCTCGCGCTTGGCAAGTTCAGTGATCGACACTCCGGATTTCAGGTCATCGAGCCACGCAAGCGCTTTGCCGAGCGTCTTCCTCATCAGCGTGTCAGGTTTCGGCTTTTCATCGGCGAGCACCAATCTGGCTTCGGCGCCCCGTCGATGAATCTCAAAGGGCGTTTCGAACATGACCTGCTGTACACCACACGTTGCTGTTTTATCGATCGGGCGGGGTATTGCGACGGTCACCTCCAACGCGCTGTTACGCACAGTCACCTTTGTGACCGCTGCCAACGTCTCGGCTTCGCTCGTGTTTATAAGTTGTTGCAGGTTCTTCGTCTCAGTCTCGATAGCTGCAATGGTCTGGCTGTTTTGGGCCGCCAGTTGTTGCGCGTTCTTTGTCAGGAAACGGGTCGTCGCGTCCGCCACCGCTGTCTCAAGCTTCTGGGCGGAGATCCGCAGACCTTCCTGCCCCTCTTTTCCAGAGTTTTTGACCAGGCGGCTCGACACGTAATAGCGAAATCGCCGCGAGCCGCGCGTCGTGTGACTGGGCGTCAGTCGGTCGCCGGTTTCATCGAAGACTTTTCCAGAGAGAGGGCTCGTAACGGCCATACTTTTGCGGCGGGAAGGGCGTGAGGACGCTGCATTGAGCTTCTCTTGGACTCGGTCGAAAAGCGCATCGGAAATGATGGCCTCATGTTTACCAGGATAAACCTTATCCTTGTGCCGGATGCGACCTGTGTAGATGGGATTGCGCAGGAGCGCCTGGATGCGGCCACGTGAAAACGGCTTGCCGCCTCGCATGCGCTCATTTTCGCTTTCTCGCATTTTGGTTCGTAGCCCTTCGCCGTCTGCAGCTTTTTCGACGAGGCGTAGACAGGCATGCTGATCGTAGAGTTCGAATAGCCGTTGGACAGTCTCGGCCTCCTTAGGAACGATTTTAAGCGATCGCCCGTCTGGCTCGAAGCCAAGGGGCACGAACCCGCCCATCCAGAGACCCTTGGACTGGGCGAGTTTGTCACGAATGCGCTCTGCGGTGACTTCTCTTTCAAACTGGGCGAATGAGAGGAGCACGTTAAGCGTCAATCGGCCCATGGAGGTGGACGTGTTGAACGCCTGTGTCACCGAGACGAATGAGGCCCCAGCGGCCTCAAGCCTGTCGATCAGTTTCGCGAAGTCGGCAAGCGAGCGTGTGAGCCGGTCGACTTTGTAAACCACCACCAGGTCGATCCGCCCGGCTTCGATGTCGGTAAGCAGGCGCTCCAGTCCGGGCCGGTTAAGCGTGCCACCGGAGATCCCGCCGTCATCATATTGGTTGGTTAGGAGTTTCCATCCCTCGTGTCGCTGGGAGGCGACGAAAGCTTCGCAAGCCTCGCGCTGAGCCTGAAGGGAGTTGAAGTCCTGATCAAGGCCCTCCTCGGAGGATTTGCGGGTGTAGATGGCGCATCGTTTCACTTGTGGAGTACTCATTGTTTAGGGCTCTTCAAGCCGAAGAAGCGGGGACCAGACCAGCGAACTCCTGTAATCGCCTCAGCAATCGCTGAAAGTGACCGGTAGGTTCGCCCGCGCCAGATGAACCCTTTCTCCAGGACTTCGACGGTGTGCGTTTCTCCATTCCATTCGCGGATTAGCCGCCCGCCAGCGGCCAAGCCCTGCGCGGCGGGGCGGCATTTGTCGCTTACAAGTTTCTTGAGCCTCTGGACGTCCCGCTGTGGCAAAGCGCCATGAAGGAGGACCTGCGTCTCATAAGCGATGATGCGGCGAAGTAGGGCCGCGCTCATGCGTCTTGGCGGTTCCTCCTCATAAAGGTCGCGCCACACCCTGACGAGTTCATAATGAGTCATTCCTTCAAGACTCTTTATGGTGACCAGACGCTTCATGCCTCGCCCTTAAGTCGCGAGCCGATAGCGGGCGGCGCTTTTGCCCTCTTTAGGCGGCAGCTTCTCCACCGCATGACCGTCCTTGCGCAGCCCCGTTAGAGCTGCACGCGTTGTATGCGGCTGCCAGCCGAACGCCGCGGCGAGCTTTGCGATGGTTACGCCACCTGGATCCTGAAGTCGGTCCACCAGCTGGGCCTTTTTGGACCCCTCACGGTAAATCGGTGTGTCGAGTTGCTCAGCTTCTTTGGCATTGTGTGAATTGTCGTTCGCCATGATGGGCCTCCAGTAGCGGCGCAGGCGGGATGCCGGCGTTTGCACTGAGGCAGGCCTGGAAGCCGGTTCGCATATGCGCGGCGGCGTTTCCAAGCTTGGTGCACATGCATGCTCGAACAGCGACGATAGTCCAGTCGGGCGGAGGAAGATTCGACGAGGTACAGCAGTGCGTTCTGCGGTCTGGCGCATAGAAAAAGGGCTGCCATATTCGGCGGCCCTCATTCAAGGATAGTTTGTCCGCGCCAGTGATGGCGAACCTCTCGCCGGTCTTGCCGTCCCGCCGGCCGGCGTGGGGCCGTATCGAGGAGCGCTTGGCCCTTTATAGCTCTGGTCCAACGGATAAATTCGGAGATAGGTTGAGCGAGTAGTCGAACGGGCTCTCAACCGGCAATCTATAGATCCTCGCGATACGGTGCCCATAGATTGGCGTTAGCGGCTAAGTCAGTAGGACTGCACGCACCGATTCCTAAGAGCGGTGCTCTTACATATGTCAGCGCAACCATGTCAGTACGGACGCCCTGTTAAGGGGTCGGTATCCAGAAGAGCTTGGCCGCGCCCGGAACGCGCCCAGCGCATGAACTGAGAAAGCGAGTCGACTTGATCGTCGAAACGGCTCTCTGGAAAGGCGCGCATCTCATCGCGCAGGGTAGGCCACCAGTCCACCTCGGTTGGAAATGCAACAGCTCCATCATAAAGAAAATCCAGATGAGGAATGAGGCGATCAAGCTTGCTTCCATCTGGATCCATGAGCACCGGAAAAAGTTCGCCCTCCTGACGCATGATGCTCCACATAATCTGTGTTGCGTTGGTACGCTCGATTAGAACCTCCTCCGGAGACCACTGTCTGGACATCTGAAGGATCCGTGATTTGAGGTCAGCTCCGTCAAGACGAGCACGTAACAGATCCAGTAAGTACCAGACGCCACGTCGATAACCCCAGGTGGTGCAGACGGAAAACGAGC
>NZ_JAILWL010000612.1 GCF_025698965.1 Roseibium sp. | reverse complement strand
GATGATTTGGATCTACGGAACGATGTTCTTCGGTCTCGCTCTGACTGCCTTCTATTTTCTGTTGGAATTCATCGACAGCCTGCGCGCTACAATCTGGCACGTGCCGTCCGAGGAGGTCCTGCAATGAGCCCTCTTATCCTGATGGATGTCGCGCTACTTGTAACTTTGATGATCCTGGGCGTGCCTGTTGCTTTGACCTTTGTGGCGGCGGCTGCATTCCTGGTGGTTTTCGGTAACTACGGCTCAACCACCTTCCTGATCACGTCTGGCTATTCGAAAGTGTCTTCGGTCGTCCTTCTCGCGATTCCGCTTTATATCCTGGCTGGCGGTATCATGACCCAGGGCGGAATTGCGAAACGCCTGCTTGAACTGGCAGACAGCATGTTGGGCAGGTTCCGCTCAGGCCTTGGGGTGGTAACCGTCATCACCACAGCGATTTTCGGCGCCATATCGGGTATGGCTTCGTCGGCCGTTGCAGCAATCGGCTCCATCGCTATTCCCCGCATGGTCGAACAGGGTTACGACCGCGGCTATGCGACTTCCCTGGTCAGCTGCTCGGCGGTTCTGGCTCTCCTGATCCCGCCGAGCGCGACGATGATCCTCTATGGCTGGGTCACGGGAACATCCATTGCCGCCTGCTTTCTGGCACCGCTGCTGCCTGCGCTCATTCTGGTCAGCCTATTTTCCTTCTGGAACATGGTTCTGACCCGGAAAATGGACATCCGGATATCCGAAGTCCAACCGCTCAACATACAGATCAAGACCGTGTTTCAGCGCACGCGCGAGGCCGGGTTTGGCCTGGCCATGCCGCTGATCATTCTTGGCTTCATCTATGGCGGGATAACCACGCCGACCGAAGCGGCTGCCGTGGCAGTGATCTATGCATTGCCCGTGGCGTTTCTGATCTACCGGGAACTGACATTCAGATCCTTCTACGACGTCGTCTGGAAATCTGCGCAGGTCACGTCGGTTCTGATGCTTGTCATCTTCACCGCCAATATGCTGGCACGGGTTCTGACACTGGAAGAAGTTCCACAACAGATCCTGCAATCCATGCTCATGATCTCGGAAAACCCGATCATCCTTCTACTGCTGGTCAATGCCTTCCTGCTCCTGATCGGAATGTTCATGGAAGACGTTTCAGGGATCTTGCTGGCCGCACCGCTCTTGTTGCCTGTCGTGACAGAGGCCGGTGTTCATCCTGTTCATTTTGCCGCCATCATTGGCGTGAACCTGGGCATGGGGCTGATAACGCCACCGACAGCGCCGATCCTCTATTTTGGCACACTCATTGGTCAGACCACACTGGCGCGAGTGGTCAAGCCAACGTTGGTTTTTGTGTTCTTCGCCTATCTTCCTGTGGTTTTGCTGACGACGTTCCTGCCTGAATTATCGTTGTGGCTGCCGTCGCTGATCACCGGTCTCTGAGAGTGAGGAGGGCATCATGAAACTGCGTATTCTTGCACCTGTCGATGTCGAGGAACCGAGGTCCTGGAGCGAGGTGCTGCCCGAACTGCGGCAACACGCCAAAGGCAACGAAATCGAGCTGACCGTTGCAACCGTTGTGCCGGAACTCGGCACCGTGATTGCGCAAGCCGCACAGGCTGCTCCTTTTGCATCGGCCTTGCCGGCAGACTTGAAGGAAAGGGCCTTGTCGGTTGCCCGCGATCGACTGGAAAACCTCGCGGAAACGCCTGAATTCGGCCCGATCCACCGGGTTGTCCGGTCCGGAACCATCTATTCGGAGATCTTGCAGACCGCTGAGGACATCTCGGCGGACCTGATCGTGCTGATGTCACACGTACCGGATCTTGGAGACTATTTGCTTGGCCCGAATGCCGCCAAGATCGTTCGTCACGCCAGATGCTCGGTTCTGGTTGTACGCCCCAGATAATGAGACTTAAGGAATGAATGCTCCCCAACATGCCCGCGCCGGCTTTCGGCCGGGGCCGCTTTCGGTCGCTGTCGTAATGACGGGCGGGACGATAGCCAAAAGCTATAGCCCGGCAAAGGCGCAGCTGTACAACTTCGAGCCGAAGGTCAAGGACATCATCGCCGGTCTGAGGACCGACGACCTTAGCTTCACCTATATCGATCTTCTGCATCTGGATTCGCTCGACATTCAGGACACGGAGCGGGCTCAGATCGCAGCGGCGATAGCCGGGAGTTGCAAGAACCATGACGCGGTTCTGGTGACACATGGAACAGACAGCATGGTCAGGACCGGTGAGTACGTCTGCGACCGGATGAGCGGATTTTCGATTCCCGTCATCTTTACCGGCGCCATGGTGCCTTTCACCGTCAGCGGGTCGGATGCGGTGCAAAACGTCACCGAAGCACTGCTGGCGCTGCGCCTCGTGCCTGCCGGCGTCTATGTGGTGTTCCACAATCGGGTGCTCCCCTTGCCGGGCGCGCAAAAGGACATCAAAACGCTGACCTTCGAGGAGATTTGATCCATGACCCGGATCGAGACCGACAGCATTGGAACGCGTGAATTGCCGGAGCAAACGCTCTATGGCGTCAACACCTTGCGAGCCACGGAAAATTTCGACATTTCGCCGCTGAAAATCGGCAATGAGCCAGCTTTCATTCGCGCACTTGCCGCCATCAAGAAAGCCGCTGCCAAAGCAAATGGCGAGATCGGCATTATTTCTCCTATGCATCGCGATGCGATTGTCTCCGCCTGCGAAGAAATATTGTCTGGCGCCCATCATGATCAGTTCGTTGTGGACCTTCTGGAAGGGTCAGGCGGTACATCGATCAACATGAACGCGAACGAAGTGATCGCCAATCGTGCGCTGCAGGTGCTGGGGCACCGGGTCGGCCAATACGAACAGCTTAACCCCAATGACCACGTCAACACGGGTCAATCGACAAACGACGTCGTGCCGTCCGCCGTCAAACTTGCGGTTCTTGAAAAGGCGCCTGCTCTCATTGAGGCGCTGGACCATCTTGCTGAAAGTCTTCAGGGCAAATCAATTGAGTTCGCGAATGTCCTGAAGATCGGACGCACCTGCATGCAGGCGGCGCAGCCGATGACGCTGGGACAGGAATTTGGAGGATATGCCGCAGCTCTCTTCAGGGCCCGTGACAAGATCCGGGAGGTGGTAAAGGACCTGGAGGTTCTGCCGCTCGGGGGGACTGCTATCGGCACAGGGCTTGGCGCGCAGCCGGGTTACATCGAAGCTGTCTATCGCCATCTGTCCAACGATACCGGTCGTCCATTGAGACCGGCGGATAATCTGT
>NZ_JAILWL010000611.1 GCF_025698965.1 Roseibium sp. | reverse complement strand
ATATTCCTTCGCGGCCTGCCAGGCCTTCAGCTTGCGCACCCGGAAAAACCCGCAATCTGCGCCTTGTGCGTCCACGATCAGATAGATTTCGTATAGCGGCACATAGCGATAATGGATCGGGGTGCGGATATCGGCGAGGTTGCCTTCGTTTTCGGCCGGAAACAGAACACCTGTCCCCAGTTTCACCGTTGAAAGCAGTCGCGACCGGTTGGCAAGCGCAAAACCGGATTTACCGGCAGAGCGCACGCGGAACAGATGATCGCGCACCAGCTCGAAAAATTCCTCATCCGCTTGTGTCGGAGGCGGTGCGAAGGGATCACCGAAGCCGACCCCGTGCCAGTTGAAGCCTTCAGGCATGGTCAGCGAACCGACACCGGAGGCAAGCCTGTCCAGCAACCAGACCGCAGTCGGGTCGTAGAGTTTGCGCGAGCGTTCCCTGGCAGCAGAGTGGCGAAATGCGCTCATGCCATCTTGCGCGATCACCCCGCCGGGACGATTGAACGCCCGCTCCATATCCGGCGCCGAGTAAGTCACATAGTCCTGCCAGTCAGCTTCGTACCAAAGGCGTTCGGACCGCGCGCATTGAAGTTCCGATTTCAGGTCATCGACAATACCCATGAACTATGCCCGCCCCAAAAGAGTGACACCGGGTTTCGAGTGGCTTGCGTAATCGCTGACACCCAGCGGACCGGTCAGAGTCGTTTTACCGGTATTGTAAGCCGCTGCCCGGCGGCGCCGATTGACCTCTTGAAGACTTTTTGCCTGCCGCAATGGATCAGGCTCGCGCGGCGGTGCTGGCGGTTCGGTCTCCGCGCTGGAGCCAGACGGTGATTTGAACATGCACATAGGGGGAACCTCTTT
This sequence comes from Roseibium sp., assembly GCF_025698965.1. Lineage (GTDB taxonomy): Bacteria > Pseudomonadota > Alphaproteobacteria > Rhizobiales > Stappiaceae > Roseibium. The sequence continues at coordinate 2,386 of NZ_JAILWL010000611.1, read as the reverse complement.
TTCGGGGTAAGTCCGCGAACTTGGAGCTTTCAGCGAGGAGTGAAGGTGTAGGACAACCGCCGGCACGCACCTGTTCGTTGCGCGCACTGCAGAGAATGCACCTGAGGACTGCCATTTTCTGAAAGGGTTAGACGTGGAAAAAACTCAGCCGATTGGCCAGGGTGCCGTTGCCCCCAAATTGCCAAACTGCGAAGCGGCCGCATTTTCCCAATGTATTGATATGACACCAGTTTTAGCGCCGATTTGACGAACTGTCGAGCGCACGCGAGTGTCTCAAAGCTCCGTTTAGACGCAGGTTTTTGAAATCTGCTTTGCGATCAACCGCTTCATCTATGTCGGTTATGAAGCGTCCTGAATTGCATTTTTTAAAGTATCTGGTTTCTGACACACACGGCCTAGCCCGCTTCCCATAACACTGCTACGAACCGATACTGCACAGAATTGACTCCAACTGTCTTCAGGGAAACTCCGAGTGGTTTTCGCCCTCTCCGTCGCATTCGCATATGGTCTGACGAATATTGACGGGCTTTTTGCCTTTCTCGCCCTGTCTTCTGCGGGGAAATACCGGCAGGTTCTGACAGGTTTTCTGCTTGCACACGCACTGGTAATCGGTGGGTCTCTGCTGATTGGTGCTGGGGCCACTTTCCTGTCTCCGGAATTTCTCGGGTATCTCGGTATTGTTCCCATCGGGCTCGGCGTTTGGGAAATCTGGAAAACCAACCGGCACTCCGCTTTGGATCGGACCGAAGCCAAATCAGCCAACTCTATTGCCGGAACGCTGTCCATCTTTCTGGCGCTCAGCACAGACACATTTGTGCTGCTCGCTGCCATCTTTGCCGACAGCCGCCAGGACATGGATCAGTTCGCCCTGCTGGGGGCCTTCATCGCCGTCATCGGTCTACTTGTGCTCGGCACATTCCTGTCCAAACGGATTGCCCAAAACAAGCGGATCGGACGGTTCTTCGAACGGCTGTCTCCCTTTGTGATGATAGCGGCCGGCATCTACATCCTGCTCGACACCACAACGGACGTGTTTTGAGCTAAAAATGGGTCTTGAAACCGGGATGGCTGCTCGCTTTCTACTGGCAACCCTCCAATTCAAGTATTACTCTTGAAACAAGACTATTGACTTCCTCCGGCAGATTGTTCGCCGGCTGAAACTCTGGGAAGAAAAATGGCTGAAGATCAGGACACCAGACTTTGCCCCGCACCGATCATTTTCAACATGATTGGGGGCAAGTGGAAACTCACCATTTTGCAGATCCTCATTTTCCGGGGAACCAAGCGCTTTGGGCAATTGCAACGTGAAATGGATGGCATCACCCAAACCATGCTCACCAAACAGCTTCGTGCACTGGAAGACGACGGTCTGGTCAAGCGCAAAGTCTATGCCGAGGTGCCGCCGCGCGTCGAATATTCAGCCACTGAAGACGCCTTGGCCTTGAAGACAATGTTTCAGACAATGCATCAATGGTGGGTGGATCACAGGGAAGAAAATTCAAACGAAAAAACCCTTGAATTACAACAATAGTATCTTTTTGAGTGCTATATAAGATTATTCTGCCTACTTGTTGATTGATACCGTAATCGCACATTCTCCCTATCGAAACACGGGAGACAATCGATGCGACCTACCCTCTACACATTCAGCGGCGCCCCTCGTGGCTGGCGCGTTCTTCTTGGCCTTGCGTTCAAGGGGATTGATGCCGATATCCGGATCCTCAGCGTGTCGGAAAAGGATCATCAGAAGCCTGATTTTCTGGCCATGAACCCGCGCGCCAAAGTGCCGGTATTGACGTCTGGCGACATCGTTTTACGGGACTCGATTGCGATCCTTGCCTGGCTCGACAAGGCGTATCCGGACAAACCACTTTTTGGTGAGACGCCGACACAGGCCGCCACCGTCTGGCAGATTGCCATGGAGTGCCGGGAATATCTACGTGAAGCCAATAGGCAGCTGCTGAGCAGGGCTTTCTTCACCGATGCCAAGGTCCCTGACGAAGGATCTGAAAACGATCGAACCTTTCAGAAGGAAGCAGCCTTCGTTCACGCCGAATGTCGTTATCTGGAAGATCTCCTGTCTGACGATCGAACGTTCCTGGCCGGGGAGATGCCAAGCGCTGCCGATGCGCTCGCTTTTCCGGAAGTCAGATTGTTGCAAAGAGCCGTTGAAACCAGGGCCGAGTTGATGACCGCTGCTGGCTTCGGATATCCGCCCGACCTTTATCCAAATGTTGCTGCCTGGAAGAACCGGATGAATGCCATGCCGGAAGTGGTGGCAACGATGCCCCCTCATTGGCAAACCGAAACACCAATCGCCAAGAGCGCCTGAGGAAGGATTGAAGATGACAAACCCTGTTGTCGCTAATCGCGAAGATTGGCTGCA
>NZ_JAILWL010000610.1 GCF_025698965.1 Roseibium sp. | reverse complement strand
GCAAATACGAGCCATTTGTCCCGGACGACGATCTGATTGACCTTGCATACCGTGCACAGGCGCCTTTCGAACTCGATTTCACGACCGTTGACGTCGGCCTGACGGACGATGGCCCGATTGTTTTCGAAGTCTCCGCTTTTGGCGGCTTCAAGGGCGCGCTCGAAGGCGCATCCATCGACGCTGCAAGCCTCTATGCAAAACATGTTCTTGCAGAGGTGAAAGCATGAGCGGGTCTTGCGTTCAGGATCTCGTCAATGCACTCCGTCCGGAGCATGCGACGAGGTTTTCCGATCCTGTCTTCCTGACTGTCGGCGGCTATGTCATTGAACTCAAATGCACTTCAAGAACACTCCTCGCCGAACTGCTACGCTATTTCCAGCACGTCATTTCCGCTCCTTCCGAAGCTGACATGACTGTCCATGTGCTGGGCGATACCGAACTGCCTTTCGCGCTTAACTACGTCGACTGGAGACGCGACCCCGGAAAAACCGGACGAAAAGATGCAATCTGCAACCTGGAAGACGGCCGCATGGTTCTGAAAATCCGAACCGGTGTTCAGTTCCTGCAGGCTCCGGCGTGGGCCATCGCCTTCGGGCCAACCGAAGATTATCCAAATCAGGTCATCAATTTTGTAAACACGCAGATCCTCAATCATTTTCAAAGACAGGGCTGGGTCGCGTGTCATGCCGCCGCCGTTTGCAATGCAGACAAAGGCCTCGCCATTTCCGGTCTTTCAGGCGGCGGAAAATCCACCACCATGCTGCGGTTGATGGAAGTTGCCGGGACGCATTATGTCACCAACGACCGCCTGCTCGTCTGCAAAAGAGATAATCATGTCGATGCGCTTGGCGTTCCCAAACTCCCTCGGATCAATCCCGGCACCATTGTCACCAATGCCAGACTGGCCGGCATCATCAACGATGAGCGCGAAGAGGAATTGCGCAATATGGAGCCGGACGAACTCTGGCACCTGGAAGAAAAATACGACCTCTTCATCGACGATATTTACGGCCCAGGACGTATTTCGCTCAACACGCACCTGACCGACTTCTGGGTATTGAACTGGTTACGCGACAGCGAAGCTCCAACCGAGGTCAAGCAAGTGGAGCTGGAACGGCGCCCTGACCTGCTTTCCGCAATTATGAAAAGTCCAGGCCCGTTCTTTCAACAACGGACCGGTGTATTCTGGACGGACACGTCGCCCTTGGATACCGATGCCTACCTGCGCACCCTCACCGGCATTCAGCTCTGGGAGGTGACCGGTCAAATCGATTTTGACGCACTGTTTGACGCGGGAACCCAATTGTTGGGAAGCGCGACATGAACAACCGTTTCGCCATCCTTCTGCGTCACGGAGATTACCGTCAGAAAGCTGAAACTCCGAGTGCTCTTCAACCTTTCGGCCTGACCGAAAAAGGCGAGAGACAGGCACGGGAGGCAGGTATTGGCCTCACGCAACTGATCGATGAGAACAGCTGGAAGCTTGATCGCGAAATATTCAGCTCGCGTCAGCTGCGCGCATGGCAGACAGCTGATTTGCTCAGCAAGATCCTGACCGAACGCAGTGGCCGGTCTTTTCAGGTAACGGAAAATGAAGCGCTGGCCGAACGCAGTGTCGGAGCGTTTGCCAATCTGACCATTTCCGAAATTGAACAGATCCTGGATTCCGATCCGCGATATGCGCCTCCTCCCGGAAACTGGAAGTCGGACAGTCGCTACAGGTTGCCCGTTCAAGGTGCGGAGAGCCTGATGGAGGCTGGCCTCCGCGTTGCCGGCTTCCTGAAGGAGCGGATGGAAGCGCTCGACGGAACGTCGTCTGACACCCGGGTCTTCGTCGGCCATGGCGCATCGATACGTCATGCAGCCCATCATCTGGGAGTTCTGGAATTCGAACGGATCGCGCAACACAGCATGTTTCACGCCAAACCCGTTGTGCTGAAACTCAGTCCGACCGGAAAGTGGACCCACCACACCGGTGCCTGGAAAGAGCGCAAAGCACCGGCAACCACCCTCGACTGATATGGACGGCTACGAAATACAAATGATCAGCATGCCGCTAACCCCTCTTCTTCCACCGATCGCACCAACCGACGCCGACGGCCTTGGTTTGCCGGAAAGCTGCATCCCCTGGCCTCTCGACCATATGCTCGACACTCTCACTCCAGGCAACATCGCCCCTGACCTGATTTCCTCCCTGGCCAGGGCGAACGACCTCGGCCCCTGGGATTGGCCGGACAAGCCGATTGCTTTCATTTCCGATCTGCATGCCGATGCAGAAGGTCTCTTGCGCTCACTCGTTGCCGCAAGAGCCGTCACCCGCACGGGCAAGGGCCTGACGGATTACGAGCTGACACCCTTCGGCAAAAGCTGTCAGATTGTCATCGGTGGTGATTGCCTCGACAAAGGACCCAGCAATCTGGATCTGCTCGACGCCTTGAACAGTCTGATGAAATCCGGCGCCGATGTCGTGCTCCTGGCAGGCAATCATGACCTGCGTCTTTATCTCGGTCTGGAAGCGCTGACCGTGAAACGGAGTTCGCTGAATGCCCATATGTTCGTGCGTATGGGCAAGAAGGTCATCCCGTTGCTTAAGGAAGTCCATGACCGTTTCGTTGACGAAGCCGTTGATCTGACTGCCGTACCCGACGAGGAGACCTGCCTCCGATTGCTCCTGCCCGGCAAAAAATGGGAAAAACTCTTTCCCAAAGCCGCCTCCCGCCACTTGAGTGAAGCCGCAATCGAAAAGGAATTGCGACGGCTCAAACGCAAGGTCAGGAATTTCACGGAGCATGCCGCGGATGAAGGGTTGTCCGTCAGGCAGCTTTACGCCGCAGCGCTCAAGTGTCGTGAACTGTTTATCGGTGCCACCGGACGTTATGCCTGGTTTTTTCAGATGTTGAAGGCCATCCACCAGTCCGGTTCAATCCTGTTCGTGCACGCCGGTGTCGACGATCACATGGCAAAACAGATCGCAGAAAAGGGCGTTGCACATGTCAACCGCCGCTTTCAGAAGGAAAGCCAGGCTGAACCATTTGCCTTCTATTCCGGAACCGTTGCCAATCTTGTGCGCACCAAATACCGGGACGTCGACCATCCTCTTACAGAACAGGGCGTTGACGACCTGCATGCCGCAGGAATCAAGCTTCTGGTGCAGGGACACATCAATCGTTGCCGCGGACAGGAGCTGAAGTCGAAGCACGGGCTGCTTCATCTGGAGGCCGACATCACGCTCGACCGGCATTCCAGAAGCTC
>NZ_JAILWL010000061.1 GCF_025698965.1 Roseibium sp. | reverse complement strand
ACTTGCCGGCAGGTTGCAGAAATGACTTTCAACGCGATTGGAACATCCCGTTTTTTGCACATTCACCACGCGCCCATACTGGTCCGGAATCAGTTAAGAGCTTCTAAATTGCAGGTGTTGTCTCTACCGGATTACGCCACAGGTTGAATCAGGCGGGGGCCGTCAATTGGGTGAACAGACCTATCGAGGCGTCAGAACGGTCAGAAATCCATATTCATGCGCGTGGTGATTTCATGAAAATTGCAAAACTGTTCAAGGATGGATTGTCGCCAATTGCGCTCACCGTTGCCGTCAGTTTCTTTGGCGCTGCGCTGACACCATCGCTGATGCCAAGAGATCCCATGGTTCAAGCCGCATTGGCAGCGGTTGCATCCATTGCCGGATATGAAATCACGCTTCTGATAAGAGCTTTGTGGCGATACCTTGAAATGCCGGAAGTGCGCGGCAGGTTCGTTCCGGTCTGGGTGGTTTCCGCTCTGGGTGCAAGTCTGGCAATTCTGATCTATTCGCTTGCAAAGGCAGCAAGCTGGCAGAATGCGACACGGGCTGCCGTCGATTTGCCACCACTGGAAACCGCCGCACCAATTTTCATTTTCTTTGTCGGTGGCCTGACTTTCATTGTGCTGTGGTTGTTCTTCAGGATCGCAGGATTGACCCGGCGTATCGTTGCCGGACAGCTTGACCGCGTTCTTCCAAGACGGGTCGGTCTTGTGCTTTCCATCGCCCTTGTCGCCTGGGTGTTCTGGGCTTTGATCGACGGTACGTTGGTGCGCACGGCATTCCGAACAGCGGATGCTTAGTTTTTGGCAGCCGATATGTTGATTGAGCCTGATATCGCCCAACCTCAGGATCCAATGAAAACCGGAAACCCGCAGTCCCTGGTCAAGTGGGAGGAAATGGGCCGTCGCGGCCGCGAATTTGTGGCAACAGCTCCGACGGCTGATGAGATTTCGGAATTCCATGCCGGGCCGGTCTTGGATCCGGTTCGGGTCTATATCGGCCGTCAATCCGAGGATACAGCCAAGAATCGTGCGGATCTGGCTTTGCGGGAGTTGATCCGGGTCGGCGGGTTCGATCGTTCTGTCTTGGTCGTATGCGTTCCCCCAGGAACAGGCTGGATGGACCCCGGCGCTCATGACACGCTGGATTTCATGCTGGGTGGTGATGTCGCGACAGTTGCCGTCCAATATTCGTACCTGACGAGTGTCCTGTCACTGGCTTCCCACCCCGACTATGGCGTTGATCAGGCGCGGGAATTGTTCGATGCGGTTTACGACCACTGGACCGAATTGCCCAAGGACAACCGCCCGAAGCTCTATGTGTTCGGCTTGAGCCAGGGTGCGTATAATTCTCAGGCAACCTTGCCACTGCTCGATATGCTGGGAGATCCCATTCAAGGCGCGCTCTGGGCCGGCTCACCGTTCTTTTCGAGTTACTGGTCTCGAGTTCGCGACGACCGAAATGAAGGGAGTCCCGCCTGGCGCCCAACCTATGGCAATGGATCGCTGATACGAGTCATGGATCAATACGGAGGCCTGAAAGGCGATTTTTCGCCCTGGGGACCGATCCGAGCCGTGTTTTTGAATTATGGCAGCGATCCGATCGTCAATTTTACATTCGATAGCAGCATTCGCCCTCCTGCCTGGCTCAACCAACCAAGGGCGCCGGATGTGTCAGACAAACTCTCCTGGTTTCCCATGGTAACGATGCTGCAGCTTGCGCTGGATTCGATGTTTGCGCTGGATGTACCCCGTTTTGGGCACTATTACATTGCCCCCGATTACATCGACGGGTGGGCCGCAGTTATTGCTCCTGAAGGGTGGTCCGATGATCGGGCACGGGTGCTAAAGGAGATTTTCGACCGCCGTGGACCACCTTTTTGATCAGTCGACTTGCCTTTATCGGGCGTCCAGCAAGAGGGTCAGACCGCGCTTGAATTCGTCTTTTGAAGGTGCTGCTGCTTCAAGAATGTCCTCTATCTTGAAGAAATCCATGGTGCTGAAGCCACCGATGGCCGGTTCGATCAGGAGATCGGGCTGCGAGACTGCTAACTTTGCGGCCACCAGCGAATGCAGCGTGATGGAAAAGGAACCGATCCAGGTTTCCATGCCGCTGGGAAGATCCTGCTGTTCGGAGTATTCGCTGCCGGTTACATCTACACCGACAGTGAGATAACCCGTATCTCTCAGAACATCGAACGGGGTCGGATTGACGAAACCGCCATCGATCAGAATCCTGCGATTGATCTGAACCGGTGTCAGTAACATCGGCAACGCGGATGATGCCGCGATTGCGGGTAATAGCGGTCCTTCTGTCAGTGTGACCTGAGACTGATTGTAGAAATCGGTTGCAATGATTTTCATCGGTATGCGCAAGTCTGCAAAATTCTGCGCCAGCATATCCGGGAAAATTGTTTCGAATAGAACGACCGGGTCGATGATCGAGGGGCGACCAAGATCCAGTAGCGAGGACCAGGTCTTGCCATCGGAGAGGAAAAGCTTGCGGAAGAGCTCAGTCTTCTGTGTCAGCAGATCCAAGGCATATTCACGAATTTCTCCACCTGTCATGCCGCTGGAATAAAACGCGCCAAGAATGGCGCCCATCGACGTACCGGACATTACGGCCGGCTGGACGCCAAGCTCATCCATTGCTTCAAGGATTGGAATATGGGCGAACGCCTTTGCCGCCCCGCCTCCAAGCGCAAGGGCAAAGTCACCGCTCTTGCTGCCTAATGCCGGTGTCGCTTCAGATCTGTCTTGTGCTGGTGCACCTTGAATACCCGATAGAGTGGCCGCGCTGCCTGCTGCGGCTGCAATCATGAAGTCGCGTCGTTTGATCATGGTGTTCTGGCCGCAATCCCTGATGATAATCGCTGTGACGCAGATAGTTACACTCGTCGGCCTTTACCAGATAGCAGACCAAGTTAGCCGAAACAGGGGGTGGCAATCCGAAAACAAAAAGATCCCGGGTCACTCGCATGACCCGGGATCTGGTTCAGTCTGCCCCGTAAAGTGGTTCCGGGGCGATCTGGCTGAGATTACTGCGGCAGTTGGTCATCGACGCCCTGGACGTACCAGTTCATGCCGAGAATGGCACCAGTATCGAGGGTGACCCCATCTTCCGCCGCGACCGATCCATCCTGTTTGGTGATCGGACCCGTGAACGGTTCCCAACCACCTTTGATCTTGGCTTCGGTAGCCTTGGCCATTTCAGTGACATCATCCGGCAGGTTGGTGTAAGGCGCCATTACGACATGGCCCTCTGCCAGACCGTCCCAGGTGCTTTCCGAATGCCAGTTTCCGTCAAGAACGGCTTGAACGCGTTCGACATAATATGGTGCCCAGTCATCGATGATGGCGGTGTATTGCGCGTCCTTGGCGAAGTTGATCATGTCCGAAGCCTGTCCGAAACCGTGCACGCCACGTTCCTGTGCAACTTGCAGCGGCGCGGTGGAATCGGTGTGCTGGGTAATGATGTCGGCGCCCTGATCGATCAAGGCCTTCGCAGCATCGGCTTCCTTGCCCGGGTCAAACCAGCTGTTCACCCAGACCACTTTGAGATCGAAATCAGGGTTGACGGACTGCGCACCCAACAGGAAGGCATTGATACCGGCGACGACTTCCGGAATCGGGAAAGACGCGATGTAGCCTGCCACACCTGATTTTGACTGCTTTGCAGCAATCTGACCAATGATGTAGCGGCCTTCGTGGAATTTCGAGTTATAGGTCGCAACGTTATCGGCAGTCTTGTAGCCGGTTGCGTGCTCGAACTTCACGTCAGGAAACTTTTTCGCCACCTTCAGTGTCGGGTTCATATAGCCGAAGGAGGTGGTGAAGATAATGTTGCAGCCTTCACGAGCGAAGCGCTCAATGGCGCGTTCGGCATCCGGGCCTTCCGGCACGCTCTCCAGGTAAGCGGTTTCGACCTTGTCGCCGAATTGCTCTTCGACGGCCAGACGTCCCTGATCGTGCTGATAGGACCAGCCGAAGTCACCAACCGGACCGACATATACGAAGCAGGCTTTGACATCGGCAGCTTGAGCTGCGGATCCTGCGGCTGCAAAGGCGACGGCGGCAACCGTGGCTTTCAAAAGAGATTTCATATGTTCCATTCCCCTCTGGTTTGATCTCTCTGTTGCGATCTTTGTTAGCTGGTCCACCCTGCGACCGCATTCAGGGCGGACAGAACCGGCATTTGAGCGCTTACCGATCGGGTACGAACGGTTTGCCGAGACAAGCCGGGGTGTTGACCAGTGTCAGTCTGCGATTTGCAGAAATGAGCACAAGCACCAAAATAGTCGCAAGGTACGGCAGGCTGGACAGCAGCTGCGATGGAATATCCAACTCGACAGCCTGCGCATGCAGGTTCAAGACGCTGACCGCACCAAAGAGATAGGCACCGACAACCACCCGGAGCGGCAGCCAGGACGAGAACACCACGAGAGCGAGCGCAATCCAGCCACGACCGGCAGTCATGTTTTCAACCCATTGCGGTGTGTAGGCAAGCGACATATAGGCCCCGGCCAGACCGGCGCACGCGCCACCGAAGAGAACCGCTGCAAAGCGGATCTTGATGACAGAATAGCCGAGCGCATGGGCCGAGCCGTGATTGTCGCCAACCGCGCGCAATACGAGACCCACACGGGTCCGGAACAGGCCATAGGCGACGATGGCCACAAGCGCGAAGCTCATATAGACAATTGCATCTTGCTGGAAGAACACAGGCCCAATGAACGGGATTTCGGACAGACCGGGAATATAGAGCTGCGGCAAATCCAGGCCGGGTACGCCGATATAGGCTTCACCGATCATGCCGGAAAGTCCGATGCCGAGGATTGTCAGAGCCAGGCCGGTTGCCACCTGGTTGGTGACCAGCACCAGCACCAGAAACCCGAACAATGCCGACATTGCCATACCGGCAACAATAGCCGCGACCACACCGAGCGTGCCGGACCCAGTCTGATTGGCAATGGCAAAGCCGATGACGGCACCCATGATCATCATGCCCTCGACGCCGAGATTGAGAACGCCGGAACGTTCGACGACAAGCTCACCAATTGCAGCGATCAGAAGCGGTGTTGCAGCCGTGATGACAGTAAGCAGAACAGCTTCAAACATGGGACGCCTCCCCGGCTGGCACACGGCGGGAGACCATGCGAATGCGGTACAAGATCAAAGTGTCACAAGCCAACACGAAGAACAGGAGCAGCCCCTGAATCACGCTTGCAATTTCATTGGAAACGCCCATTGCGGACTGAACACCTTCACCGCCGATATAGGAAAGCGCCAGAACAAAGCCGGCAATAATGATGCCGATCGGGTTCAAACGCCCAAGGAAGGCGACGATAATGGCGGTAAAACCATAGCCGGGAGAAATGGACGGGAGCAGTTGATTGAGAGAGCCTGACACCTCCATCGTGCCGGCAAGACCTGCAAAAGCGCCTGCAAGTGCAAAGGAGAACAAGGTCAATCCTTTTGCAGAAAAACCGGCAAAGCTACCAGCGCGGGGACTTTCACCCATGACCCGGATTTCAAAGCCTTTCAACGTTTTGGCCAGGACAACTGCCAGCACGATTGCAACGATAACGGTGATTGGTGCCGACATGCTCATGGTTCCACCAAAAACCTCAGGCAGCGTGGCCGCATCGGAAAAGATCCTTGATTCGGGGAAATTGTATCCTCCAGGATCCCGCCAGGGGCCGCGCACCAGGTAATCGAGCATAAGACCGGCAACATAGACCAGCATAAGGCTCGTCAGAATTTCGTTCGTGTTGAACCGGGTCTTCAAAAGTGCCGGAATGAGCGCCCACAAAGCACCGCCGACCGCACCGAAAATCAGCATCAATGGCAATGTTGCGCCGTTTTCGAATTCGGGAAACAGCACCGGCAGTATCGACCCGAAAAGAGCACCGATCACGAATTGACCTTCGGCACCAATGTTCCAATTGTTGGAAAGATAACAGACCGCAAGTCCGCACCCGATCAGTATCAGTGGTGTGGCCTTGTCGATCGTGGCTTCTAGCGACCACTGCTGCGTGAGCGGTTCAATAAAGAATTTATATAATCCAATCAATGGATTGTGACTGGTTATTGAGAAAATGATTGCAGCTGCGAGTGCCGTCAGGCCAACAGCAATCAACGGTGACAGCAGCGCCATCATCTGGCTGTGCTCTTTTCGTTTGACCAGTTCCAAGCGCATCACGCCACCTCCCCTTGCGTTTCTGCACCACCGGCCATCAGAAGCCCGACCCGCTCACGCGTCATGTCGGCAGCAGGTTCCGCAACAGACAGGTATCCCCGGGATATCACGGCAATCCGGTCGGCAATTTCGAAAATTTCATCAAGGTCCTGGCTGATGACGAGAACAGCCGATCCGGATCTTGCAAGGTCGATCAGCGCCTGTCGGATTAGGGCAGCCGCACCGGCATCAACACCCCATGTAGGCTGATTTACAACGAGCACCCCGGGTTTGCGGTCCAATTCCCGTCCGACAACAAATTTCTGCAAGTTGCCGCCTGAGAGCGAACGCGCTTCAGGATCGTCATGAGACATGCGCACGTCAAAAGTTTGCTTGATGCGTTGTTCCATGAGCCCTGCCTGGGCATCAGACACAAATCCGGCGCCGACAAGTTTATCGCCTGTGCTGTGCCGGGTAAGAACAATGTTCTGCGAGAGTTTCATACCTGGAACCGCGCCATGCCCCAGGCGTTCTTCAGGAACGAAAGCTGCCCCCTGTCGGCGGCGCCAGGTGATGTTTCTGGTTCCACTTGGTATACCGTCGATCTGCACCATCTCCGGAGAGACCCGCATCTCTCCTGAAATCGCGTCGAAAAGCTCACCTTGACCGTTGCCGGCTACACCTGCAACTGCAACGACCTCTCCCGCTCTCAGGTCCATTGAAATGTTGTTGAGCGCTGTCGCAAACGGTGTGGCAGCCTTGGCAGACAGGTTCTTCAATCCCAGGCGTATTTCACCGATTTCCGGCTTTTGTTCGCTTGCGCTGACAGAAGCAACGTCAGCTCCCACCATCATGCTGGCCAATGATGCCGGGGTCTCCTTGGTCGGATCACACTCACGTACGACCTGGCCATGCCTGAGGATCGTGGCGTGGTGACAGATCCGCTGAACCTCCTCCAGCCGGTGACTGATATAAAGAACTGCACAGCCCTCTTGCGCCAGGCGTTGCAAGGTTAAAAACAGTTGATCGGCTTCTTGAGGGGTCAGAACGGATGTGGGTTCATCCATGATAATCAGCCGCGGTTCCTGAAGAAGGCAGCGAACGATTTCAATGCGCTGTCGTATGCCTACGGGAAGGTCAGCGACGATATCCGTCGGATTGAGAGGTAGGCCATAGTCGCGCGAAACCGTTTCAATCCGGTTCGCAAGATCCGTCATATTGCCGGGATTTGGCAGCGCAAGAGCGATGTTCTCGACAACATTGAGCGCTTCGAACAGCGAAAAATGCTGGAAAACCATGCCGATGCCGAGTTCCCTGGCCGCAGCTGGATTGCCAATATTTACCTTGGCACCGTCCCAATGGATTTCACCGGCATCCGGCTCAAGCGAGCCATAGAACATTTTGACGAGTGTGGATTTACCTGCGCCGTTCTCACCCAGGAGGGCGTGTATTTCACCCTTGTTGATGATCAGGTCTACTCTGTCATTGGCGAGAATATCGCCAAAGCGTTTGGTCAGCCCTCTTGCGTCCAGCAAAGTGTCCTTTCCGGATCTATCCTGCTGCACCATACCGCTTTCCACCTCTGAATGGATCGTATCTGCCACGCCGTCCCCCGCGCGTATGCCGCTTTATTGACCAAGTGGTACAATTTGTGCAAGCCCCTCGCCTGCAGCGACCTGTTGATGATTGGCCTCGTCCCTTTGAAGAAGATCGACGGCTATTCCGGCGGCGATGGCAGCCGGTTGTTTCGATTTGATCGCCGTCGTCCCCACGGGACAGACCATGCTCGAAATTAGTGTTTCGCTTAATCCCCTTGATTTTAGACGTTTGTGAAACCGGCTCCGTTTTGTTTTGGAACCGATAACGCCGCAATATGCAAAAGACTGACGGAGCAAGGCGCGTGCCATTATGTCCTCGTCGAGCGCATGAGAATGAGTCATCGCGAGCACGAAAGCTCCATCCGGTGCTGTTTCCAGTATTGATGCCGGATCTGCAACACAGACCTTCCTGACATTCGCAGGCACTGGGCCGGGGAACTGATCTGCCCGGTTGTCGATCCAGGTTACCTGAAACGGCAAGGGCGCAAGCGAAAGTACCAGGGCTTTGCCAACATGACCCGCACCAAACAGGTAGAGTGGCCGTAAGGACAATCCGAACTTTTCAACAAGGTACTGTTTTTCTGTTGTATTTTTCGGCGTCAGCGAAAAATTACGAGATGGGATTGTGTCCTGCACTTCCCGTTCAAGAACCCGATCTTCTTCCACCAGCGCCCGCGTCGCTATAGAGCCTCCCGAAGCTTCCAGTTCAGCAAGAGCCTTAGCCATTTCCAACATTTCGGTCGTCAGCACTTCAATCGCGAGCTGAGCGCGGCCACCGCAGCATTGTCCTAGATCGGGACCAAGAGACACGGAGTGAACGAAAAACGAAGGGTTTCCCGTGTCTGCTGCCTTTGCGGCTCGTCGGATTGCTTCGAACTCAAGAGTGCCACCGCCAATCGTGCCATAGAACCTGGCATGCCGGTCAACGATCATGCGGGCACCGGCTTCCCTTGGCGTTGAACCATCCGCACCTGCAACTGTGACGAGGGCACAGGTGCCGCTGCCGTTCAGGCAGTCAACTATGTGCCCCCAGACCTTCATGAGGATGCCTTTCTCCGGCGCATATCCTGGACCGCCTTCATGATTGCTTCCGGGGTTGCCGGTGCGTGAAGATCAGGAACTTCTCCCGGGTTTAGGCTGGCAACAGCGTCGACAATTGCGCCGAATACGGCATTGGCGAGCATGACCGGTGGTTCACCGACCGCCTTGGACCGATAAACGGTCGCTTCAGGGTTACCGGTGCCCTGATAAAGTTCGACGTTGAACTCTTCCGGCAAGTCGGAAGCCGTCGGGATCTTGTAGGTTGATGGCGCATGCGTACGCAGTCGACCCTGTTCGTCCCAGACGAGTTCTTCGGTTGTCAGCCACCCCATGCCTTGCACGAAACCACCTTCGATCTGCCCCATGTCGATGGACGGATTCAGGGAATGTCCGACATCATGCAGGATATCGACGCGGTCGATGGTCATCTCTCCGGTCATTGTGTCAATGGTGACTTCGGCGCATGCGCCACCGAAAGCGAAATAATAGAACGGCCTTCCTGTCGCGCTTTCACGGTCCCATGTGATGCCGGGGGTCGCATAAAACCCGGCGTGAGACATCTGAATGCGTGCCATATGAGCCTGTTTGGCGATCTCAGCCAGCGCGAAGCTCTGTTCTCCAACGATCACCTTGTTGTCGCCGAAATGAATGGCATCGGCACCGCACTGATGCTGTTCACACAAGAAGGAAATCAATCGGTCCTTGATTTCCTGCGCGGCAATCTTGGCAGCCATGGCGTTCAGGTCGGTGCCCGAGGACGCTGCGGTTGGGCCGGTGTTCGGGACTTTGGATGTATTTGTCGCCGTAATGACAACCTTGTCCATCGTGACACCGAACTCTTCCGCAACTACTTGTGCGACCTTCTGATAGAGTCCCTGCCCCATTTCGGTGCCGCCATGGTTCAGGTGCACGGAGCCGTCAGTATAGAGATGGACAAGCGCACCTGCCTGGTTGAGATGTTTAAGTGTGAAGGAAATACCGAATTTGACAGGCGTCAGGGCCAGCCCTTTTTTCAAAACTGCATTTTTTGCATTGAATTCTCGTATTTTTTCACGCCGGGTCCAGTAGTCCGAACTTGTTTCAAGCTTGGATATGAGATCGTGCATGACCTCATATTCTTCGACCGGCATACCGTATGGCGTCAGGTTTCGCTCGCCGTCATAAAAATTCAGCTTCCGGATTTCGAGCGGATCCTTACCGAGCGTAATCGCGATTGCATCGATCAGTCTCTCGGCAGCAAGCATCCCCTGGGGACCGCCAAATCCACGGAATGCGGTGTTGGAACATGTATCGGTGCGCAGTCTGCGCGATCTGATCTGCGCATCCGGATAGAAATAACTGGAATCTGCGTGGAACAATGTCCTGTCGTTGACGCCTAGTGACAGATCCGCCGAATATCCGCATCGCGCCAGAAACGCCAGATCGACAGCTCTGATCCGGCCCGTGTCGTCATATCCGACTTTCCAATCGACCTTAAAATCATGCCGCTTTCCGGTCATGATCATGTCGTCGTCCCGATCCAGGCGGATCTTACAGGTCCGTCCGGTTTTACGTGCCGCCAAAGCAGCCAGGCTCGCCCATTGGTTGGCCTGAGATTCCTTGCCTCCGAAACCACCGCCCATGCGGCGAACTTCCGCAGTAATCAGTGCGTCTGGCACACCAAGGACCTTGGCCACGGTGTGCTGAACTTCGGTCGGGTGCTGGGTGGACGTGTGCACAAGCATGCCGCCGTCTTCCTGAGGCAGAGCCATAGCGACCTGGCCTTCAAGATAAAAGTGTTCCTGACCGCCGATAAACATGGAGCCTGATAATACTTCATCAGACGCCTGAAGACCTGTTTCCGGAGACCCCCTGCGGAACTGATAATCAGGCAGAACTGTCGTATCAGCGGCAACCGCATCTTCAGGCGTCAGGATTGGCGTGATCGGAGCGATCTCAATCTTGGCTTTTACTGCTGCTTTGCGCGCGGCGTCTCGAGTTTCTGCGACTACGGCAAAGATGACCTGGCCATAGAACAGGATTTCGTCCATGGCCAGAACCGGGTCACCACCAAAAGCCGACGAACAGTCATTGGTTCCTGGAATATCCTCGTAAGTCAGGACTGCAATCACGCCAGGGGCTGATTTCACCGGTTCCAGATCAATGGACTGGATTTTTCCGCGCACAGCATCTCTTGCCCACCCCGGAACGACGTGCAGTGTGCCGACGGGTTCAACGATATCGTCGATATAGGTGGCGGAGCCGCGCACATGTTTGATCGCGCTGTCATGCGCCAATGCCTTACGGACATGTTTGAGAGGGCGATCCATGTTCTTTTGATCAAGCGGCGCGGTCATGGTCTGCCTCCCGCTTTGCCAGGACACGCACCTCTTCCGGTGCGGTTCCACTTACTTCCATCAAGGCCTTAGCCAGAAGAGCCCTTGCAGTTTCCATCCTGTATTCCGCGCTGGCGCGCATATCTGTCATTGGAGTGAAATCCGTCAGAAGCGCCTGCATTCCTGCACCCCATGTGGACGGATCATCGAGCAGTGCTCCCGTCAGCGCGGCTTCCGCACCCGCAGCCCGTTTCGGTGTGCCGGCCATACCGCCATAGGCAATACGCGCTTCCGTGATGGTGCCATTTTCAACTGTAAAACGGAAAGCACCCATCACGGACGAGATGTCCTGATCGAAACGCTTGGATATCTTGTAACAGCGGAAAGCCTGGTTAGCCGACAAGTGCGGTACAAACAGGCCAGTGACAAATTCTCCCGGGTTTCTATCCTGTTTGCCATAGTCGATGAAATAATCCTCCAGAGCCAGCGCACGGGAACCTTCCGAAGACTGAAGCTCCAGAGTTGCCCCCAGAGCGATCAATGCTGGAGGCGTGTCGCCAATCGGTGAACCGTTCGCAATGTTTCCTCCAACGGTTCCGGACGCACGAACCTGCTTGGATCCGATACGTTTCCAGAGTTCTCCAAGGTCCGGGGAAATCCGGGTCATGGCATCTTCTGTCGCTGCATAGGTTGCCATCGCCCCGATCAGCACGCCTGTCGCACTGTTTTCAACCCGATCCAGTCCGTGAATTCTGCCCAGCCAGATCATTTTGGGAAGTTCGCGCAGATGCTTGGTAATCCAAAGGCCAACATCGGTGGCACCAGCGACAATCGTTGCATCTGGATGCTGGTTGTAAAGAGCTGCCAGTCCATCGAGGGTCGCCGGCGCGGAGAAGAAATTGCTGCTTTCGCCGATGAAGATATCTCGGCTGTCGGCGAGATCTTGCAGACGTTCCTTCGTCTCGTTGGCGCGCCAGGAAAAAGCGTCGTCAGCTGTATCGAAACACGCATGAAGGGCTGCATCTACAATCGGTCTGTAGCCGGTACAGCGGCACAGGTTTCCGGCAAGCCATTCGGTAACCGTCTTGCGCGATTTTTCCGCGGTGTCGGAATGGTAGAGCGTAAACAGAGTCATGATGAAGCCGGGCGTGCAGAAACCGCATTGGGATCCGTGCAGCTCCACCATGGCTTCTTGTACCGGGTGCAGTTTTTCGTCCAGGGTCAGATCCTCTACAGAAACGAGCTCGGCACCATCGATCATTCCGAGCAACTGGATGCAGCTGTTGATCGGCTGATAGGTCAGCTTTCCATCGATGAGACGGCCGATTGCCACCGTACAGGCACCGCAGTCTCCCTCGCCACACCCTTCCTTTGTTCCCGTTTCGCGTCGCCTGAGGCGAAGATAGTCGAGGACCGTTTCGGTGGGACCGACATTTTCCAGTTCGATTATTTCACCGCCCTTGAGGAAGCGAATGGTATCCCGCATGGTTCAACTCCCCCGATACGTTGAATAGCCAAAAGGCGAAATCAGCAGTGGTACGTGATAATGGCTTTCGGGTTCCGCAACTCCGAAACGGATCGGAACGACGTCTAGAAACAGGGGGTCAGGCAAGTTCTGACCGGAGGTCCTGAGGTAGGCGCCCGCGTGGAAACGCAGCTCATAGATCCCGGCTTGAAACGCGGTGCCCTCAAGTATGGCTCCCTCAACACGGCCATCGTCATTTGTTACATGCGTGGAGATGTGTTCGGGGCTCTCGCCGCCAGACCAAAGTTCTATTTTCAAGCCCTTTGCGGGCTTGCCCAAAGCCGTGTCCAGAACGTGCGTTGTCAAACGCCCCATCAGTTTTCTCCCTCACGCGGCAAAGTGCCGCAAAACTGTCACAAAAAATGTGCCTTAAAAAAGCGCGGTTCCAAAGAACTCATTTGAGAGCTTAATGATGCCTATTTGGCATCAAGTGATGGCAGATGATCCCTCAAGGCGAGCACTGCATGGTCGAAAAACATCCCTGGTGCAAGTGCCAGAGCGCGCAACGAAGAGGTTACCACACATAGTCGATCGGCCTGAAGTGGCGCGTCCGACAGCGGTTTGAAGATCAAATAACCGGACGCCAAGTCATCTTCGCAACCAATCATGGTTTGAAAGCCAATGACCTTTTCTTCCCTTGCCAACGCCCGCATCAGCCGCAGTGAATTGGCTTCGACATAGGTTCGCGAGGCACCTGGGATGTGACCTCGGACGAGATCTATCCGGGTACGCAGGGACAATCCTTCGGCCGGCAGCGCCACCGGATATTTCAGGCACTCCTGCAGGTTCAGAGAACTCGCATCCGCAAGCGGATGGTCCGGTGTCATCAATGCCCCGATAACCAGGTCGTGGTGGAACGCAATCGTCAGTGCAGAGGTCTCCGGCGGATCAAAGGTAAAACCGACATCTGCTTCTGCTGCCTCGACTTTTCTTGCAGCCTCCTGTGATGAGGAGATCGAGACGTTTACATGGATTCCGGGATAGCTTCTTCGGAAACTGCTGATGACAGACGGGAGCAGTTTTTCAGCTACACTTTCGACCGATGCAATCGAGACCGTACCGCGTCGCAACCCTTTCAGGGCATCCAGTTCCGCAACTGTTCCTTCAAAATCTGAATAGGTTCGCTTGATATGCGCCAGCAGCAGTTCGCCGGCCTGTGACAGGCGAATACGTCGCCCGACACGATCAAAGAGCTGTAGCCCCAAAGCTTCTTCAAGCCAGAGGATCTGCCGATTGACGGCGGATGAAGCAACATTGAGGTTTCTGGAAGCGGCGCGTATGGACCCTGCCTCGGCCGCAGCCAGGAAATACCTCATGGCCGGACTGTAAAGATTTCGAGATAGTTCCTGTACCCGACTAGAAAGCATCGCCAGACCCGGACCTCACGGGATTAGAACAGTGGTGCCGGTGGTTTTTCTTCCCTCAAGATCCTTATGAGCCTGCACTGCGTCGGCAAGACGGTATTCCTGGTTGACCTCAATCTTCACGATGCCCTTCTTGACGACGTCGAACAATTCACCCGCGGTTCTTTCCAGCGCTTCGCGTGTGGCGATGTAGGTGAAAAGGGTTGGTCGGGTCGTATAAAGAGAGCCCTTTTGTGCGAGCAAACCCAGATTGAAATCGGTGATCGGACCAGAGGACTGACCAAAGCTGACCCACAACCCCAAAGGTTTCAGGCAATCGAGCGAGCCGGGATAAGTGTCGTTGCCGACAGAATCATAGACAACATCGCACCCCTTGCCATCGGTGATTTCCTTCACACGCTCGGCAAAGTTTTCCGTTCGGTAGTTGATCATGTGTTGGTAGCCGTGGGCCTTTGCAAGCTCGATTTTCTCTTCGGAGCCTGCTGTTCCAATCACCGTTGCACCGAGATGCGCGGCCCATTGCCCGGCTATCAGTCCGACACCGCCTGCGGCCGCGTGAAACAACAAGGTGGTTTCCGGTCCAACTTTGAACGTTTGCCGCAACAGGTATTGTGCCGTCATTCCCTTGAGCATCATGCCTGCGGCGGTCTTGTCATCGATCCCGGCAGGAATGACAACCAGTCTGTCCGCCGGCACTATCCTCTCCTGGGCATAAGCACCAAGCGGGCCGGCATAGGCCACATGGTCTCCTGGCGATATATGCGATACCCCTTCCCCAACAGACTGAACAATTCCAGCCCCCTCGTTGCCCGGGCTGAACGGCACTCCATCTGGTGCCGGATAAAGACCGGAGCGGAAATAAGTATCGATGAAATTCAGGCCAATTGCCGTATGCCGGATCCGGGCTTGTCCCGGTCCTGGTTCACCCACATCGATATGTTCCCACCGCATTACTTCGGGTCCGCCGGTTTCATGAACACAGATTGCTTGAACCATCAAATCCTCCGGGCGTATTTCGCCACCAATTGTGATCCGCCCTTCGGCGATCCAGTTTGCATGACAAGAACATTAGTGATTTCAATGCCCGCCGAAAAGACCAACGTGAAACAGATTTGCGCACACGAGATAAATGCGCCGCCTGGCGTCGACAAAGCGGCAGGAGGCGGCACAGCCGGAAGACTTGAATAAAGGCGAACCCGTTCTGGCTTAATCGACGCGGTCGATGACTTGCTGAACGGCAGAGACCGTGAACAGGTATACGCTGGCCAACGTAAAGACGATTGCCAGAAGACCATTCAACGTCATCCCATCCAGGATGGCGTAGGCAGCCATCCCCATCCAGAGCAAAGTGACCGGCAACGTTACGATGCGCCAGCGCCGCACCCGAACCGGGTGAACAAAGCGAACCGGTGCAAAAGTCAGGGCGCAACAAAGCAGTACGATTGCGATGGTAAAGGTTTCTGACGGCGACAGGACCATCAGGCCGAACACGACCATGTTCCAGCCTGCCGGAAATCCCTTAAAGGAACCATCAGGTGTTTTCATGCCATTGTCGGCGAAATAAAGCGCGCCTGTGAAAACTACGAGACCGCCACAGATCCAGTTCCATGGCTGGGACAGCATGAGACTCCAGGACAGAGCAAAAGCAGGTAGGAATACATAGGTCGCATAGTCAATGACGAAGTCCAGCGATGCTCCCGACCAGCGCGGCAGTCGCTCTGCGACGTTAAAGCGGCGGGCAAGCGGTCCGTCGATTCCGTCGACAAAAAACGCCAAACCCAGCCATGCGAACATTTCTGCCCAATTTCCTTGGGCTCCTGCCAACAGTGCTACCAATGCAATCGGGGCACCGGACGCAGTCAGGATGTGGATCAGAAATAGAGCGGGCTCCGGCGCCTCTTTACCTGGCGTTATGTCCGTCACAGGATGTCCTCACAAATTACAGATCGGGGCGCGATTTTATGTGTCGCGGTATCGCATGGACGAAAAGGGTGCCCATCCCTTGTCAGCGGCCAGTCGGGCGCTCGAGCTGACTAATATTGCAATCGTATGACAGTGTGAACCGAAAAAACAGTATATGTCACGATTCTGCAAGTTTCTCACATTGTCGCGCCGTTGAACAGGATCACCGTTGTCAGCAAACCTGCCCATGCAATCATGACGAGGCCAATCAGGTTTGGGAAAATCTTGCTTGGAAACGTTTTCTCCAGTGCCATGACGGCTCCGAGAAGAGCAATCCAGACAATATTCATCAGCCCGACCGCAAACATCACCGTCATAATCGCCCAGCAACACCCGAGGCAGGCCCACCCTTGAGCAAGACCTTCTCTTACCCCTGATATGACGACATTTTCCCCCTTGTTGTCCAAGAAAGTCCATCGGGGATACCAGCAGCGCTGCAGACAGGCTTTCTTGGCTGGTGTGAATTGATAGAGACCGGCGGCGAACAACACCGAAGTCGTCAATGCCATACTTGCAGGTGCCATCATGTCATTCAAACCGCCAAGTCTCGACAGCAACCATTGTGCTGCGGTTGCCACGACGGCATAGCCGAGCCAGATGAGAAGATACCCGATTACCGCCATCATGACCTGTGATGACACGCTTAGTCTCGAAGCCTTTGCGGTGCTCAACTGAAAGAAATAGCTGTGCAGCATGGGAGTAGCACTCGGAAGCATCATTGCCAGCGACATCATCGCCCACATCAGAAAGATTTTACCGAGATCGCCGACGGTCATCTCAATGCCGGGCATTCCAAAGGTCGCCCCCGCCGGTAGACAGATGGCTGCAAGAGCAGCCCCGGCCTCCGCCGATAATCCGTCAAATATGTTGAACTGGTTGAAAATACCCATTCCCGGACCAGCCTCGGTCATATCCATCGCCGGCACCATGTCGGCGACCATTGCTGCAAGATAGGCCCATCCAGAAAGGCTCAGGACAGATACCAATAGAAGCACGAGGGGCCAACCTCGCGCGCCATGCCCCTGCCCTGCATTATCTGAATTTCCTGAATTTGTTGCGCTGCTAAGCAAAGTCTTGAGCCATTGAATTGGAGCGTCAGATCGAGTGTACCTTCCAACAAACTAGTTTGTTTTGTTGTTGATGCGTTTGATCTTCCGCATGTTTGAACGAGCCATCAAATATATATCATTCAGCAATGAAGAGTCGCTGCGTGGTTTCGTCCCGTTGCAATTTGATCGCAACCGGCCAATCTGTAGGTAGCGTGTGAATTTGACGGATCCATTTATGCCGAACTCCGAACAGTCCGACCTTTATGATGTTGCAATCGCAGGCGGTGGACCCTCTGGTCGCATTGCTGCACTTTCGTTTGCGCAATTGGGCCTGTCTTCGGTTTTGTTGGCCCCCTCCCAAGCCGGAACCGATGGCAGAACCACCGCATTGTGGCAACAGTCACTTGCTCAACTTGAAAATCTAGGTGTCTGGGAGCTTATCCAAATCAACGCAGCCGCTCTTAAAAAGATGCGGATGATCGACGACACCGGGCGCCTTGTGCGGGCACCGGAGGTTGTGTTTGATAGTGCAGAATTGAAGATTGAAGAGTTTGGATTCAATATCTTAAACAGTGAACTTAATTCTGTTCTTGAAGAAAAATGCGATCGCGAACCGAACCTTACGATTGTCCGTGACAGTGTGATATCCGCAGAATATGGTCAAGACAGCGCGGTTTTAAAAACTGCGGGTGGACAATCAATCAGTGCTCGATTGGTTATTGCTGCCGATGGAAGAAACTCGCTGCTTCGTCAGTCGGCCGACATCGATGTTA
The DNA here is from genome assembly GCF_025698965.1 of Roseibium sp. Taxonomy (GTDB): domain Bacteria; phylum Pseudomonadota; class Alphaproteobacteria; order Rhizobiales; family Stappiaceae; genus Roseibium. The sequence goes on along the minus strand of NZ_JAILWL010000061.1, from coordinate 1,530 downwards.
GCACCTGGAAATATCCGCAGGTGGCCGTCGTTCTCAATCTGGAACACCGGCTGCCACACAAAAACGTTTCGACCGAGTTCCACACACCGACAGGCCCCTTCACACTTGTGCCGTTGCCTGGTCGACAATCGTCGCTTGTCTGCGTCGAGACGGCAGAAGGAGCTCAAAAGCTTCTTGCCATGGCAAAAAAGGAACTGGAAAGAGAACTTGAGCGCCGTGCGCATTCGATACTTGGGCCGTTCAAACTAGTCTCGAAGGTACAGAGTTTTTCGCTGTCCGGTCTGACGGCAAAGAAACTTGTCGCCCCAAGACTGGCGCTGATTGGAGAGACGGCGCATGTCTTTCCTCCCATAGGTGCACAGGGATTGAATCTGTCGCTACGCGACATCTCCGATCTTGTTGGTGTCATGGCGCGAGCCGTGGCGAGGCAACAGGATATAGGCAGTCCTGCAGTTCTCCACGACTATGAAGCCAAACGATTTAGGGATATCCGGACAAGAACAAATGCGGTCGATGTGCTCAACAGGTCGCTGTTGACCGGATTTTTGCCAGTTCAGGTCGCTCGCAGCACCGGTATGTATCTGGCTGGTAAAGTAGGTCCGTTCCGCCGTCTGTTGATGCGCGAAGGTATGGCGCCCGGCAGCGGGTTTCAGCTGCATAAATAGAACTTATCGAGTTTGTTCGAGGGTCATCTGTTTTTAGACTGGTTGCGCTTGGAGCTGTGATAGGTAAGCGCCATTGCAATCATATGGCGCAATTCACTTTTCGGCAGCGGTCGGTTCAGCTTGAAATGCACGCTTCGATCACCTCCAAAAGTCAGCGCGGGAAACAGCGTGCGCCAGTCGGATATCAGGGACGACTGGCAATTAACATATAGCGCGAAATCACCAAGATCGGATTTGTCCCGATCGATGCGAATTGTTGTCCCTGTTTTCGGCTGAACGGTCAGATAGCTTGGTTGCCCCCATTTCAGGGCTTCGTGAAGCAAACCGATATTCTCGTGCTCCTCAGCAGTCTTCAGAATAAGGGCGCGGAGACCAAGAAGGGCTTCTTTCAATTCACCTGAATAACTGTCCATAACCGCAAGAACAGCGGGGTCGCTCTTAAACATGGGAGGTTTCATTCAATTCATGCTCAATTTCATGAAGCCGGGATAGAATTTGGAACTTCACCACAAAACGCCTCACGTTGGCAAAAGGCCTGTCGTTATTGCCCAGATAAATCCAGTAACGGTAACCAAGGATATCGCAGTACCTATCAAGACAAAACTCGATGCGCGTTGGACATAGACGCCATATTGCTGGGCGATGACGAAAACATTGGTCGCGGGCGGCAAACAGGACATCAAGACAGCGGTGGCAACCCAGTTTGGATCGAAACCTCCAAGCCAGCTCAGCAGCAAAAATACCAGTATCGGGTGCAACACCAGCTTCACCGAAAGGACGAGCGGCAATTCCAAAGGGATACGCCCGATTGGGCGCAAGGACATGCTTACCCCCATTGCGAACAGCGCACATGGTGCGGCAGCAC
>NZ_JAILWL010000609.1 GCF_025698965.1 Roseibium sp. | reverse complement strand
AGGCGGCTAACGTTTTCACAATATTTGATACGGCAGCGATTTCGCCCGTCAACCACCATCCGCCGTCAAACCAACCGCTTGAATAGCTGCGACTGCGCACGCCTCATCATTGTCTGAGCTGTCGCCTGTGATACCGACCGCGCCAATGAGCGTGCCGTCGCGACTGCGGACAAGGACGCCTCCGGGAACCGGCACCAAGGAACCGCCAGACAGATTGTTCATCGCTTGAATGAAATAGGGCTGCTCCTGAGCTCTTTTGAAAAGAGCGCGTGACCCAAGCCCCATGGAAATGGCTCCCCTCGCCTTGCCCTGAGCGATCTCCGGTCGAAGTGTGCTCGTCCCATCCTGGCGGGACAAGGCTTTCAGATGTCCGCCGGCGTCGAGAACAGCAACGGTCAAAGGTTTCAAGCCCAATTCAGCGGCCTTTTCAAACGCAGCATCAAGAATGGCGTGTGCCAGTTTCTGAGTTATCTCGTTCGGCATGGTGCCTCCGTCTTGTGTCCTGCTCGTCATTCACCACAGCATATCAAGGAGTTGGGAAGGATCGCTATGCAGCAGCCTCTCCTGATCGAGCTTGCTGACAACCCGCAAGACTATCAAGCGCTGCCTGAGCCCCTCCCCGCCGGTATGGTATTCCGGAGAGTTCCAGTCCCATTTCCACGCCAGACAATGTGCCCATCAGCATCAAGTCGTTGAAATCTCCCAAATGCCCTATGCGGAAGACACGGTCTGCCAGTTTGGACAGGCCATTACCGAGCGACATGTTGAAGGCATCCAAGGTCGTCTTGCGGAAACCATCTGCACTGTGCCCCTCAGGCACAAACACGGCCGTCAAGGAGCCGGAATAATCCGAAGGTTTGCTGCAGACCGTTTCAAGTCCCCAGGCAGCAACTGCCTTGCGCGCCGCTTCTCCATGTCGGGCATGGCGCGCAAAAACGTTGTCCAAGCCTTCGTCATGCAGCATGGCGATCGCTTCAACCAATCCATAAAGCATGTTGGTAGCAGGTGTATAAGGGAAATAACCTGCTGCGTTCGGCCCTGCCATCTCATCCCATGCCCAATACGATTTTTGCATCCCGGAGGTTTTTGACGCCGCTAGCGCCTTCTCGCTAATGGCATTGAAAGACAACCCGGGTGGTAGCATCAGGCCTTTTTGAGAGCCTGAGATCGTCACATCGACACCCCATTCGTCATGGCGGTAGTCGATCGATGCCAGTGAGGAAATCGTATCGACCATCAAAAGTGCCGGATGACCGGTCGTGTCCAGGGTTTTGCGCACATCCGCAATGGCACTGACGCAACCGGTTGAGGTTTCGTTGTGAACCACGCAAATCGCTTTGATTTCATGGTTTTTGTCGCTGCGAAGCCGCTCCTCAATAACATCCGTATCGACACCAGATCGCCAATCACCAGCCAAAAACTCGGATCGAAGACCTAATCGATCTGCCATCTTCTTCCAAAGTGACGCGAAATGACCTGTTTCGTACATCAGCACCAGATCACCCGGCGACAAGGTGTTTACGAGCGCCGCCTCCCACGCTCCCGTTCCGGACCCGGGATAAATAACGACAGCCCCATCCGTTTTGAAAATCGAACGCATGCCATCCAACGCGCGCTTTCCGACATCAGCAAAAGCCGGTCCTCGATGGTCAATCGTCGGCATATCCATCGCCCGCAGGACGCGGTCCGGTACGTTGGTCGGGCCGGGAATTTGAAGAAAATGCCGTCCTGGAGCTGTCATATTTGCTCTCCTCGTGACCTCGTTCGAGCGCACTCTTGATCGGTGAACTTTTTCGTTTTATTGAATATTGTATTCAAAATGCAAGTCAAGAGTTGATTGTCGATGACCGCCCAAAGCGATCTTGAAATCCAGCTGAAAAAGGAAATTGAAGGCGACGTTCTGTTCGACCGTTTCAGCCGGGGACGCTACGCAACCGACGCTTCGATCTATCAGATGCTTCCCCTCGGCACCGTTGTGCCGAAAACGTTTGAAGATGTTGAAATCACGCTTGAAGTTGCCCGCAACGCCGGGGTTCCTGTTCTTCCGCGTGGAGGTGGAACATCACAAAGTGGACAAACCGTCAACGAGGCGGTGGTCATAGATTTCACCAAACACCTGAACCAGATCGTCGAGGTGCATGCAGACACCGAAACTGCCATTGTAGAACCCGGGCTGGTGCTCGACCAACTCAACATTGCGTTGAAGAACAAAGGGTTGTGGTTCCCGGTCGATGTGTCCACGGCTTCACGGGCAACACTTGGTGGTATGGCAGCCAACAATTCCTGCGGCGCGCGCTCCTTCCGCTATGGCATTATGCGCGACAATGTAAGAGCCATCGACGCCCTTTTGCCTGACGGACTGAAGGTCCGTTTCGGCGATGTCCCGGACAATCTTGCAAGGAACGACCGTCCGGAAGGTCTAGGGCAACTGTCTCGGGACCTTCTGGATTTCGGTGCGCGCGAAGCCGAGGAAATTAGAGCCAGGTTTCCGGACCTGATGCGCCGTGTCGGTGGATACAATATCGACGCCTTGATTCCGGGTGGGCCGGCAAACAATCTGGCGGAATTGCTTGTCGGGTCCGAAGGTACGCTCGCCATTACACGCCAGCTCACGCTGAAGCTCGCCCCGGTCCTTGGCAGCAAAACCATAGGCATCTGCCACTTCCCCACATTCTTCGAAGCGATGGACAACACTCGGCATCTTGTCGACCTCGGACCGACCGCCATAGAGCTGATGGACCGCAATATGATCGACCTGGGCCGGGAGATACCAATGTTCCGGCCAATCGTCGACGCGTTTGTGAAAGGAAATCCTGCTGCCCTTTTGATGGTAGAGTTTGCCGAAGATGACCAGAAGGAGAACCTCCGAAGACTGGCAAAACTCCATGACCGGATGGCAGATCTAGGGTTTCGCTGGGGCGATCCGGGAAAAAAGGAAGGCGGTGTGGTTGATGCCATCGAGCCGGCTTTCCAGAACCAGATCATGGAGGTTCGAAAACAGGGCCTCAACATCATGATGTCGATGAAGTCTGACGGCAAACCGGTGTCGTTCATCGAAGATTGTGCCGTACGGCTGGAGGACCTTGCAGATTACACCGACAGGCTGACAGGCATCTTCGACAAGTATGGAACCGAAGGCACATGGTATGCCCACGCTTCCGTCGGCACGCTGCATGTTCGACCGGTTCTGAACCTGAAATTGGATCAGGATGTGACAAAAATGCGCGCCATCGCCGAAGAGGCCTTTGAAATGGTGCGCGAATACAAG
>NZ_JAILWL010000608.1 GCF_025698965.1 Roseibium sp. | reverse complement strand
CTACCCGATCGATCGCGATTGGGTCTGCCCGCCGATGCAGGACATAAAGGGGCAGATCATCTATTCGGGCGATGCTTTGAATGTGCAGGGGCAGGGGTCGGTCCGTCAGTCGCTTGAGCGTCTGGCACTGCTTGCGAGAATGAACCTTTACCTGGGACTGGCAACCTGGAAGGAGGCGACGGCCTGTGTCGGACTGGCGCGGGCGGCCAGGGTCAGGAAAGCACTCGGAGAGATTTATGGAGCACTGCACACCTATCCATATGCTACCAAGTGGCTCAATCCGCCGAGCGACAGAATGCAGGACGATGTGTTTCTGTTCAATTGGGCCAGAGATGTTCTCTATCTAGCAAAAATTGATGCTCATGAAACTGTGCCGCTGTCGGCAGTGTCAGGTTCACTAGTACGGGACGAGGTGTCCCGAGCCAGAGACGATCAATCAGGCGATAATAGCTAACGGGAATTCCGGTCAATGCGCCGGGAGGCGAAACTTCCATTTCGACAAGCTCAAAGACCCGATCACCCTGTGATGCTCTGGCAAATCCACCGGCCACTGCCTGGTCGAATTGAGGGTCCTGGCTTCTGATCGAGGAAGCAAAATCGCCTCCAAACTGTCCTTCCATGACCTGTTTGATGTAGCTGGTCCGGCCGACATAGCCGATTTGCGGTATGTGGTCGCCGGTTGCCGTTGCGGAAGTGAATACCAGGCGATCAAACAAAGGGATATGCGGATCGAACACACCGTTGGTGTGCCGCAAAAAATCATCAAGCTCCTGAATATAACGTCCGGCCCAACCTTTCATGTTCGCCGGATCAATTCGCTTGATATGCATCAGGCCCTTTCCGCCTCCAGCAGGAGTCCAATCATTCTGTGACAGTTCAGCAGAATTTCATTTCGTTCGTTTGCGGTGAAATCCCGCCAGTCTGATTTTCCATCATAACTTTCAATAACAGTCCGGACGAAGCCTCTTATGACGAAACCGCCTTGGAACATGTCCGCATAAATGTCGGCCTCTTCATTTAAAAAGGTCTGAATGTCCATAAAATCAAAGGTCCTCCTTCAAGACCCTTAGCGCCCGCATGACTACGAACGTGTAAACTTCCATCGGAAGGGCCTCGTTTTTGGCTCCCAAAATAGCATCGAGTTGCGCGCGCAGATCAATGAGCAGGTCGTCGTCACTTATGTGCGCCCGCATGCCTTCACTCATCCGCCGGCAGGTCTCAACCAGCTCGTTTATAATCTCTTCCATGGATGAGAAAATTACCCCAGTCCAACTGTCTCCCCTAAAGTCAACTTACTCAAGATTACGGGTACTTCCTATATTTCCATCGGAAAAACTAACAATTGTTTTCCGTGGCTCCAAAATCACTCATCCGCATACATCAAACACAACGCTCGCAGGAACGACGTGAAACAGATGTGAAAGACTTGTTCTGCCGACGTCGGACTGCGGCTGCCAGCTGACGGGGTCCCCCTTCATCCGGTAATCGGTTTCTCCGATTTCAAATAGAAGGGAACAGCTTTTAGGTCTTATCCGGCGTGGCCGGGGTCAGTGCATCAGGACGCTTTCTTCCTGCAAAGGTCATCAGGCTTCCTGCACTCAAAATGACTGCAATCCCGGCAATCGCAAGTGCATTGGTTGGGATACCCCAAAGCAGAATAGACCAGAGGCTGGCAAATATCAGGAAGGAATACTCAAAGACGGCAACGACTGCCGGCGCTCCTGTCCGATAGGCCTGCGCGATCAAAGTGACGGCGATAACCGCTCCGATTGCCTGAACCAGCGTCAGCCACAAAAAACGCGGAGTGGGCGTGACCCATGGGGCGGTAAGAAACGTGTCTCCCGGCAGGGCGGTGGTCACGCTCAACATTACCAGACTGGCGATCCCGATGGTCAGAAAAACGCCGAGCGCCAGGGAAAGTGGGCTTTCCTGAACGCACCAGATGCCGGTCAGCATCATTCCCAGACCGTAAAAAAGGCCGGCGGCCAGCGGCAAAAGAGACATGACGGTGAGAGTATTCGGATCAGGCTGCAGAAGCATCAGGGCACCGGCAAAGCCGACAAATACGGCTATCCAGCGGGTGAAGCCCAGCCGGTGTCCGAATATCACGACAGACAGGATGGCGACCCAGAGTGGCGCGCTGAACAGCCCGGCGCCTGCCTGTGCGACCGGCAATGTTCCAAGAGCCGCAAAATAGATAAGCAAACCAGCAGATACGACCAGACTGCGCCCTGCGAGTTTCTTCAGCCCCAATGGTCTCAACCGGGTGCGGGTAGCCAGGGCAATGGCCAAAAACATCGGAATGGCAAAGAGGGTACGAAAAACATGAAACTGCCAGAGCCCGGCCTCCTGACCGACGGCAGCAACAAAATTGTCTATGAAACTGAGAATGGCCGAAGCTGCCAACGCGAGACCGGCAGCGGCCATGTTGTGACCGGATTGCATGAATGCCAGATCATGCCATTCCACCCTTCCGGTCAACCCTGAATTGACCGGGGCCTGAAGCGTCCACTGAAAGGACTTTGCCGGAACCGGTCCTGAGCGCGAACGGCCTTGTTCCGGCCTGATCTACTGGTTGCCTATCGTGACTGCAATATTGCGCACATCGATCCCGTCTCGAAAATCGGAATCGACAACACGCAGGGAACCTTCACCACCGCCTTCCTTGGTGACGCGAAGGCCCGTGTCCTTGCCGTCATCATTGTTGGCCGTTGTCGTGCGATTGACTTCCACATTGGCGGTTCCTTCACCCGCTTCGTCGAACCGCAGGCCGTTGCCTCCGTTCTTTCTGGCAAGAACCGCATAGACGAGAGCGTTCAGGTTTCCGGGTCCGGATTCGGACGTGCGGAACCCGTCATCGGTGTTCTGTTCGGCGAAAGAGCGGACAAAGGAAACAGAAACATCGCCGGCATCTTCCTCATCGAAATCGGCGCCTTCATCCTGATTGCCGAAAATCTCGGTGTCTGTCATGGAAACCAGCAGATCTCCATCGCCGGCTTCGTCAATATCGATGCCATCATCGAGATCAATGCCGAATTCGAATTCCTCGACAGAACCTGAATCGTAGAATGAAACTGCGCGATCGAAACACGTATCATCGGGTGAAGCTCTGATTTCGCTCGGCAAATCGGCCTCACTGGCCACACCGTCTGCAAATTCCGCCCCCTGGACCGCCGGAAGGAACGGATTCAGGACTTGAGGGTTGCAATAGTCGCCATTCCCAAGAAAGCGGTTCTGAACAAGCGTTGCGACAACGTCTCCGGCGTCACCT
>NZ_JAILWL010000607.1 GCF_025698965.1 Roseibium sp. | reverse complement strand
TTGCAGAAATCCCTGAAGGTACGATCTGGATGGAAGCCGCGACGCTGGCCGTCGTTGCCGTCGGCATCACGGTGATGGTCTATGGTTCGGTGGCTCTGATCGTCAAGGCGGACGATTTCGGCCTGATGATGTCCGCCAAAGGTCACCTTTCTGCCATCCGCGCCCTCGGACGAGGGATCGTCAAGGCCATGCCCGGCTTCCTGAAAATCCTGATGACGATCGGCACCGCGGCAATGCTCTGGGTCGGCGGTTCCATTGTCATACATGGACTGAATGTGCTCGGGTTCGGCGGGCTTTACGGTACCATCCACGACCTGGCGCACAGCCTTGCCCATGCCATCGGTCAGCTCGAAGGCCTGATCGCCTGGTTCGGAACGGCAACTTTGGACGGCATTTTCGGGTTGATCCTCGGCCTGATCCTGATCCCCGTGGTCTCCAAGGTCCTGCTGCCGATCTGGAATTCCGTGCGCAAGAAGCCCGGTGAGGTTGGCGGGCATTAACGACACGGTATCACGTTCAGTTTGTAGGTGAAGACGAAGTGGAAAATGGCGACCTACAAGGATGCCTGCAGTCGCCGGCACCTGGAGCGAGCTGCAGCTCTAACGGAACGGCCACTCAGGACACAGACAAAGCTCTGGACGAGTTTTTGCGGGTGCCGTGATCTGATCGCGTCAGAATCAACATTAGAACGGGATCGATAGTTTCAACCCGCCATTGTAGCCTTGGGCGTTTTCCGAAAAGCCTGCACCCACTTCGGCTCTGAGGTTCCAACCCTTGTCTTCCATCAGAAGGTCGATCTCCGCAGCGATATCCAGCCGGGTCTTGTCTAGATCGGTGGTGGACTTGAAACTGCTGTCCAGATGGCTTGATGAGACAAAACCGCTGTTGGTGGTCGGGTTGGCATCGGTCAGGAAGTGGGTCAATCCGAGCTTCAGTTTTGGTCGGATCAACGCCCCCATATCTGTTTTCAACTCTGCTCCAACCACGACGGCGGGTTGAACGGAGAGATAGAATTCCTCCTGCTGATCTGAAAACAGGTTGAAATGAGAGGCTCCGGATTCGCGATAGTCTTCCTGGATTATGTAGTCATAGCCGAGACCGATCTGGGGTTTGACGAACCAGTCCGGGCCACCCAGCAGATAGGCAACACGAACCTGCCCGGAAAAATTCCAGATCGTCTGGTCGCCGGAAGAAGTACCGGCCATGTATGGATTGCGGGTAATGTCATATTTGCCGACACCCGCTGCAAACGCGCCGGCCAGTTCCAGATCCGCAATCGACTTTTTGACTGTCGCACCGAGTTGAAGCTGATAGCCGTTGCTCTTGGCATCGGCGTCCGGAACATCGATCCACCTCTGATCGTAGGAAAAGCCTCCACCGATCACGAGGCCGTTTTCCAGCTCGTATTGCGCACCGGCTGCCAACTGGTAGCCCTTGCTGTCAAAGCCGATATTGCCGTCATGGCCGTCATAGTAATAGGCGTCACCGCCCGCTCTTGCCCAGGTGCAGGTGCCCAGGTCGAGAAATTTGTCAGCGCCGGAATATTGCGGGCAGCTCAGCAGCTGGTCCTTGAAGCGGAGTGAGGAATTGAGAGAAGTCACCTGCGAATCCGTCAGAACTTTTCCGTCCAGCGTCAACAGTGCACTTGCATAGACGTCCTGATCGCTGATGTGGATCAGATTGCCGAGGTATGTGCTGCTGCCTGAACCGCTGGAATAGTGCTTTTGAAGGTGGCTGGCGGTGCTCGACTGGTTGGAGCCGGTATTGCTGGTCGCGTTGCTGTTGGCAAAATCGATATCGCTGGTGAAATAGACCTCGTTGCCGATGACATCGACGGAATACTGGCCGACGGTGGATTCCACGACCGCTGTGTCGACAAGCGAGGAACTCCCGCTCACGGAAATAAGATCGACGGTTTGCTCACCTGTATACGGGGTCCAGTCGTCTTCCAGGGAAACGACGATTTCCCCTGCAATATCTGCATCTCCGTCTATGGTCAGATGGTCAGCGCGTTCATCGGTGTCGCTGGCGCCGGGGTTGAAGCTGAACAACATTTGCCCGGTGTCTGTCTGGACAAGGTCGCCCGTAATGACCGTTTGCGACACGGTGTTGGTGGACCCGATTGCCAGCGTGCCGCTGTTGGTCAGGCTGTCGACATCCATCAGCGCACCCATATTGATGGTCGCGCCTTCGTTGTTGGTCGCAAAAATGGACGAGGCCTTCAGCCACTGGCCGGTGATGACGCCGTCATTGACGACTGTGACAGAGGTGTCCTTGACGTTGATGGCGACCCCTTCATAGCCGAGCACAGACGTGATCGTACCTGCATTGGTCAAAGTGCCGCTGGTGCCGTCCTTGAAAAAGACACCGGCGCCGTCCTCGGCATCGGTGAAGACCGCAGTATCGCCACCCGTAATCGTGGCACCGGACTCGATTTCAATTGAAATCTTGCCCATACCTTCGCCAATGCTCTGGGCAAATATTCCGTGAGATCCGGCGCCGGTTGCCGAGACATTGCCGTCGACCTCGATCTTTACCTTCGTGGTGGCCACATCGGAGACGGTCGGACCGCCCGCGCTCTGGGCAAAGATACCGTGTGCACCAGCACCATCGGTGTAGATCGAGCCGTCGGAAAAACGGACATGGACGACACCCCCAATGCCTTCACCGCCGCCATTGCCGATATAAACCTCCGGACTCAGGGTTCCGCTTGCATCGGCCTGACCTGCGACACCTCCACCGCCGCCAACGCTCTGGGCGAAGATGCCGACAGAAGCCCCTCCGTAAGTGTGGATGTCGCCAACATATTGGACAGTTACATCACCGCCGTCACCGCTTGTATCGCTGTCTGACGACATGTCCGTCAGATCACTGCCGATATTGGCTGTGCCGCCGAATTGAACCGAGCCGGCATAACCGCCGCCGCCGCCGACACTTTGGGCGAAAACACCAAAGGAAGCGATATTGTAGCCGGAATCGGCTGTATAAGCCGTCGTGATCGAACCGCTATGCGTGACATTAACATTGCTGCCATCGCCGGAACTGTCACCCGACCCTCCCATAACGGCATCGCCGTTCGCGTCCTCGATGCCACCGATGACGGCACCGCCACCACCGCCGACGCTTTGGGCGAAAATACCGGATGACTGCGCCCCATAAGTCGTGATTGTGGTGTCTGTGTTGTCTACTGTGACGATACCTCCGTTGCCAGAAGCGCCATTCTGTCCACCTACGGTGAACGAAAAGTAGAGGTCGCTCTGAACGTCCGACAGGT
>NZ_JAILWL010000606.1 GCF_025698965.1 Roseibium sp. | reverse complement strand
AATGCCAACCGACAGCGATAATGCACCGAAGCCAAAGGCAATGAGCAGCAGCGTTGACAGCAAAGGCGCAGAATAGGCCGCAGCCCCCAGGACCTGAATGTCGCCACGCTTGACGCCGATATCCCAGGTAAAGAACGCAAGCCCGACCGGAAACAGGGCTAAGGCCAGCACCGAGGCCCATTCCAACGGCGCTGCCGGCCAAACAGTTTCTTCCAACGTTACATGACACAAGGCCGACAGCACGGCCGTCATCAGGCAGAACCCGGCGACGGCCTCTGTCGGAACCGCTCCGAGACGGCGGGAAAGAACCGAATAGCTGGACCAGAACAGGGAAGAGGCAATTGCGGCGCCATATCCGAGCACCGAACCGCTGGCGAACTCAATGCCTTCACCACCGGTGATCAGAAGCACCGCGCCAGCCAGTCCGAGAACGGTACCGACAATGTGATGCAGCCGCAGATGTTCGCCGGGCAAAAAGGCGGAAAACAGAACAATCAGCAACGGCCAGGTGTAATTGATCAGATTGGCCTCTACCGGTGGTGCGTTCCTGATCGCTGTAAAATAGAAAAAATGAAATCCGAAAAGACCGAATGTCCCGAATGCCCAGATCCTAATCGGTTGACGCAGCAGTGACACCTTGCCGGACGCAATCAACCAGATCAGCGCCAGCATCCCCGAAATGCCGAAACAAAGCGCGTTGAGCAGAAAAGGAGGCACGCGTCCTGATCCGGCCCCGAACACTCCAAGCGTTGCCCACATCAATACGGCACTCAATCCGATGACCGTTGCCTTGAGTCTTCCCGAGCCTTCCATCGTCCCTTCCTGCATTTCGACAGCCCTCGCTCATGGCATGAAACAAAAAACAGCGAAAGGGGTTGGCAGAATTTGATTCAAGTCCTTGATCCCGACTCCGGTTTCGGGACATGTTGTGATCCGATTTAAAGACCTGTCACTGCCGGGGAATTCATGACGACAACGGAAATCAAGACCCTTGGGCCGGAAGATGCCCATCAGCTTGCACCACTCATTGCGGAAAATGCACAGGCACTGAAACGCGGCGCACCGCGCCGTCCTGACGAATATTACGCCGAACGTATTCTTGGCGACAAAAACGCAGAAGTGCTGGGCGCCTTTGCAGATGACAAGATGATCCCGATCATCGCAACCAGGGCATTGGTCGCAAGATCATTGAAACTCTGGCAGCGGAAGGCAAGCGCCGTGGCTGGTTGCATCTGCGCTGGATCGTTCCCGGCAAGAACACACCGGCTGTCGCCCTTTATGAGAAGATCGCCGAACCGGATCATCGCAAGAGCTATCTGATCCCGATCGACCGGATCGCCGGCGACTGATTGATCCTGGCACGAAACAAGAATTTGTCGAGGTTCGGATGAGATCTCAACCTCGACAAACGCTACAGCACAGCCGTCAAATGTTGAATCGTTTGATGGCTGTGCTCTAAATCCCCGCCGAGAAAAGGGGGGGGATCTGGCCGAGTGTTAAAAAACCGATTTTTATGAGGCCACGGTCAAGCACTACAGGCACACTGACGGTAGAACTGTCGCCGGACCCCTCTCCTGCGGATTTCAAGCTGTTGATGACACCCTCGACCACTGAAAAAGAACTGTCATTTGGGGGAAACAACGGTTTCAGGGCACGAAGCAGGTCGTCGGCATTTGCAAGCGTAACGTTGATGGAACCCGACAAAGTACCATCGCCGCCTACCATCAGGTCCCCGTTTGCTCCCAGGCTGCCGTCCCCCAGCGATGCTTCCAGCAGAACAAGTTTGACAGGCAATTCACCGCCGTTGATGCGAACAAGCGACACAAGATCCAGTCCGGCAAGCAGGGCCGTTCCGCCGCTGATCTGAACATGTCCGCGAAAATCCACGCTGTCCTGCAATTGCGGGATCGACTGCAATTGCAATCCATCAACCGACAGGAATCCATCGAGCGCATCCGCCTGATCCGGTGCTGAACGCAAGTGAATTTCAGCTTTCTCGGCGGCAAATACTCCGGCCGATACGGTATCTTCCAGCGCTGCCTCGGGTTTTTGAAAAACCAGGTCGACGTCACCAAGAGCCTCTTGCGAAAACTTGACACTGGCCCGTGCCGTCTCCCAGGAAACTTCCCCTGCGGCACCGCTGAGCGGTGCGTCGACCACCGCCGGCGCCTCTGCCTCAAAAATGATGTGCCGGGGATTGTAGATCAGCGCAACGGCATTCAGGGACTGAAGCGATCCGCTTGTGCCAGCGCGATCAAGCGATCGCATGTTCCGACAGGAGACCTCGTAACGAAACGGATACCCGGCGATCGTCAGATCCGCACACGAGATATCAAGACCGTTCTGCGCCAGTGTGCGCATCTGTCCATCCAGTTCCTCTGCCAGAACCGAGCGACCGTAAAACCAGGCCGCCGACCATCCTGCAATGACAAGAACAATGGCACTCAGGAGCAGGATATAGCGGCGTTTGGAAGATTTGGTTTGTGCGTTCGGGCTCTTGGACACGGTTCAATTTACTCTCAGTTGATGACGCAGACTGTACACCGGCATTGAATCGACAGGCGGAGATTGTTATCTCGGCACCTGCGAGACAGAAGACAGGTCGATATGAGCGATTTTTGGGTATTTGGCTATGGTTCTTTGATGTGGAACCCGGGATTTGATCATTTGCGATCTGAGCAGGCCCTGCTGCGCGGTGCCCATCGTGCGCTCTGCGTCTATTCCTGGGTCCATCGTGGTACCCAGGAAAAACCGGGACTTGTCTTTGGTTTGGACAATGGCGGCGCCTGCCACGGCATCGCCTATCAGGTCAGCGAGAGCATCTGGCCGCAAACGCTGGAATATCTGCGGGCCCGCGAACAGACCACGATGGTCTACAAGGAGCATTGGCATAACATCGAACTGACCGGCGGCGAGAAAGTCGAAGCGCTTGTCTACATGGTCGATCACGGCCACGCGCAATATGCCGGTGCTCTGCCGTTGGAGAAACAACTGGACATCGTCACCGGTGCCGTCGGAAAATCCGGGGCCAACCCGGAATACGTCATCAACACCGCTGCACACCTGCAGGAGATGGGCATTCCCGACACGGGCCTGGCCTGGTTGGCAGAACGACTGAACGGCAAATCCGGCACGTAAAAAGAAGAAAGGCCACGCAAGATGCGCGGCCCTTTCTTTTAACTGACACTCCTTCGTAGGAGTGCTTTTCTTATTGATGCGGGAAACCAGCCTTGGAAGTCCCGTTCCAGTCGCCGATAAACGGCAGGATCGGCAGGGAGTC
>NZ_JAILWL010000605.1 GCF_025698965.1 Roseibium sp. | reverse complement strand
CAAGTCCCGAAGCGCTGAAAGCGTCGTCAGAAAGTTCAGCCCTGTACCGAAACCAAGCTCGGCAATGGCGAAAGTCCGGCGCCCCTCAAAGCGCTCCGGCAGCCTGTTGCCCGCAAGGAAGACGTGCCGGGTCTCAGCAAGGCCTCCAGCTTTGGAAAAATAGGTATCGTCAAATCCCTCCGCCCGAGGTACGTCACCCTGCAGCCATTCCAAGTCGGGTGCTTTTGTGGACATTTTGCCGTTTTGCTCTTCGTCTTGCTGGGATATAGGGTCCAAACTCCAGTGGTTTCACACCCAGGTCATTCCCAAGCTTCCTGTGCACTCTTAGGCCAGCCCGCTTGTGCAATCAATCATGAGGATCCTTTTCCCGATGGCACTCTCAACCGTCCAGCCGTTTGACCTTGCCATTGCCGGGGCCGGCGTATTTGGCCTGTCGATTGCCCATTGCGCCCTCAAAAAGGGCCTGCGGGTCGTCGTCCTGGAGGCAAACTATGTTGGCGCCGGGGCAAGTGGTGGACTGCTGGGAGCGTTGATGCCGCACATGCCAGCCCGCTGGAATCCCAAGAAGGAATTTCAGTTTCAAGCACTTTTGAAACTTGAAGACCACATTGAACAGCTGGAATTCGAAACCGGCCTTAGTTGTGGATACCGCCGCTGCGGCCGCATCCTGCCTCTGACCACCCAGGACAAGCTTGAGCATCATCTGGAACGGGCAGAGGAAAGCAAACAACGTTGGCATCCAAAGCAGACCGGATTTTCCTACTTGGTGGAGCCGGCCGGCAGCCGGTCCGACTGGTTAAACGCCACAGCGGCCCCGTTCGGCATCGTTTACGAAACTCTGGCTGCCCGCGCATCACCACGTTCCTATCTCCAGGTACTTGCCGCATTTGTCAGTACGCGCGGTACGCTGATCGAAGGAGCCGAAGTAACCGGCTTTGAAGAAGCATCAGGTACAGTTCTGCTTGCCGGCAACAGGGAACCGGTTCGGGCAAACCGGCTTGTACTTTCAGGAGGATTTGCCGCTTTTGACCTGATTGAGCAATTCACCGGAGAAAGAATTGGCCGCGGGGAAAAAGGACAGGCCTTGATCCTTGAAGGCAAGGGTCTGGAAAACAGGCCCGCGATTTATTGCGATGGACTTTACGTCGTCCCTCACGCCAACGGCACGGTTGCCATCGGCAGCACATCCGAACGGGAATTTTCCGACGCCACGCCATCACCTGGACGATCACGTGAACTTATCGACAGGGCAACCGCGTTTTGTCCGCAGTTGGCAGGCCGGGAAGTCGTTACCGATTGGGCGGGGATAAGACCACGATGCAACAAGCGTGATCCATTGATCGGCCAGTTACCTGGCCATGATGCAGTTTATGCTGCGACGGGAGGATTCAAGATATCTTTTGGCATTGCCCACCAGATCGCAGACTGCCTCGTTGCAGAAATGACGGGCGACGCGCCCACTTACGAACTTCCTGCGACTTTCAAGCCGGACCATCATTTTGGTATCAATCGGCTAGACGCGGATATTTAGAGTTTGTGAGTTCAGGCTCAGCGAAAACGTCCCGTTTCTGTTTTTCGAGAAACTCTGAAGACAATTCAAACGCCTGGGCAGCAACAGTCTTAAATCAATGAAAAGACTGCATAGATCCCGTACAAGGAAAGCGAAACTGATCCCCAGAAAAGGAGATTCTTCGCCAACAAAAAAGGTACGCTCACATTCCCACCTTTTTGAACCGGCTCCTCAACACGCGTATCGTCCATGCCCTTGGGAGGATAAACTTGAGAAGCAGCTGTCATGGCCTTGGCCATATTGGCAATCCTTAAATGAATAGATCGGCGAAATTGTGGAAACGTGTTTCCAAGTTCTTCGAAATAAGCATTAGAAGATACCTGTTTAAATCCCATTTAAATTTACAATGAATACTTTATTAAAATTCGTCATAATTTATTTGAAAATATACACAGCTCGTTTTTGGCGTCGCCAATTGCCTATTCGAGGCAAAAATGCCAGAAGTTTTTGCAGGTTACCCGAGACAGGAATTTAGACCCGTATGAGCCTTGAAAGTGTACGTTCCCACCTGGCGAATGCCGCTCCTGAACTTGAAGTCATTGTCACCCCGGACAGCAGTGCGACAGTGGAACTGGCTGCAAAGGCACACGGTGTGTTACCCGGACAAATTGCCAAGACACTTTCATTTCAGTTGAAAGAAGAGATCTTTCTGGTCGTTGCCCGCGGCGATGTGCGTCTGGACAACAAAAAGGCCAAAGCCGAATTTGGCGGCAAGGTCAAAATGCTTGGGCGGGAAGAAGTTGAACGTCTGACCGGCCATCCTGTTGGTGGCGTTTGTCCATTCGGACTGGCACACACTCTGCCCGTTTTTTGCGATATCTCTTTGAAAGACTTTGATATTGTCATTCCGGCCGCGGGTGCGACCAATGCCGCCGTGAAGATCTCCCCTCAGCAAATGGCGGAAATCACTGCAGCAAAGTGGGTTGACGTCTGCCAGCCGCCTCAGGATTGAAACTCTCGAAAATCAGACCTGATAATACTCTCGGTACCAGTTGACAAACTTGGCCACGCCATCGTGGACGTTGGTCTTGGGGCGATAACCGGTCAGGGTTTGCAGCAGGTCCGCATTCGCCCAGGTTGCAGGGACATCACCTGGCTGCATGGGCATCATGTTGCGTTCAGCCGGCCTGCCGGTGGCTGCCTCAATTGCCTCGATAAATTCAGTCAACTGAACCGAGTTCGAGTTTCCAATATTGACGATCCGCCATGGCGCTACTGGTGAGAGACTATCGCCTTCCTCTACGTCACCATCTTCGGCAGGTCGTATCGGAACTGCGTTCATCAGAAGCCTGATACCCTCCACCAGATCTTCGACATAGGTAAAGTCCCGTTTCATGTCTCCGTGGTTGTAGACGTCAATGGGACGCCCTTCCAGGATTGCCTTGGTGAACTTGAACAAGGCCATGTCCGGCCGTCCCCAGGGACCGTAGACCGTGAAGAAACGGAACATGGTGATCGGTAGATCGTAGAGATGCGCATAGGAATGCGCCATCGACTCAGTCGCTTTTTTAGTCGCCGCATAAAACGACATCTGATGATCGGCCTTGTCGGTCTCCGTATAGGGCATTTGAGTGTTTGCACCGTACGCAGAGGACGTGGACGCAAGCAGCATATGCTCGGGAGGAAAGGCCCTGGCGGCCTCAAGCAGCTCAAATGTGCCGCAGATATTGCTTTCCAGATAAGACCTGGGAGACTCAATCGAATATCTCACCCCTGCCTGAGCGG
>NZ_JAILWL010000604.1 GCF_025698965.1 Roseibium sp. | reverse complement strand
CCGTTGACCATCACTGAGGACGAAATCGCCCTTGCCGTTGAGCGCCTTGAAGAGGCTGCCGAGGCAATCGAGGCAAAATTGGTTGAAGGAGCGGCCGGATGACCGCCAATGGAAGCTATAGGAATTTTCTGGACCTGACGGAATTCGAAGGCGAAGAGCTTCGTGAAATTCTTGAAACGGGCAAAAAGATCAAGCAAGGCCGGAACGGCATGCGCCGTGGTGAAGGGCCGCTCGCCGGCAAAGTGCTCGCCATGATTTTTGAGCAACCTTCCACGCGGACGCGCATTTCATTCGACGTCGGCATGCGCGAACTCGGCGGTGAAACGCTGATGCTGACCGGTGCGGAAATGCAGTTGGGTCGGGGTGAGACAATCGGCGACACCGCACAAGTGCTGTCGCGTTTTGTCGATGCGATCATGATCCGAATTCTCAACCATGAAGATCTTCATGAACTGGCCGAACATGCGACGGTACCGGTCATCAACGGCCTGACAAAGATTTCGCATCCCTGCCAGATCATGGCCGACCTGATGACATTTGAAGAGCATCGTGGATCGATCAAGGGGAAAAGCGTTGCCTGGACCGGCGACAGCAACAATGTGCTGGCGTCGTGGGTGCATGCGGCTCCACGTTTTGATTTCGAGTTGCGCATTGCCACACCGGGTGAACTGCAGCCGCCGCAAGACCTGATTGACGCCGCCCGGGCCAAGGGTGGTTCCATTCTGGTCACATCAGACCCATATGAGGCGGTCAAAGGAACCGACTGTGTCGTGACCGACTGCTGGGTATCGATGGGAGATGATGATGCAGAGACGCGTCACAACCTTCTCAGCGCCTATCAGGTGAACCAGCGGCTGATGTCCGAGGCAAACAAGGATGCATTGTTCATGCATTGCCTGCCGGCTCATCGGGGTGAGGAAGTTACGTCGGAAGTCATGGACGGTCCCAATTCAGTGGTGTTTGACGAAGCCGAAAACCGTCTCCATGCCCAAAAGGGCATTCTGGCCTGGTGTTTCGGCGCAGCTTAAGGCAGAGCCAACGTGGCACTAAATCTTGATGAACTGGGCATTACGCCCGCAGGGCTGGACGCTGTCCGGCCCTTTGCTGTGGAAGGTCTCGACGTGCGCGGCCGTGCGGTCGCGCTCGGGCCTGTTTTGGAGCAGATTCTCGGTCGCCATGACTATCCTGAGCCGGTCTCGCGTCTGCTCGCAGAAGCGATCGCATTGACGGGCCTGCTCGGGACGTCGCTCAAATTTGACGGCCGATTTACCCTGCAGACCCAGACAGAGGGACCTGTTTCGATGCTGGTGGTGGATTTCGCGTCGCCGGATGCGATACGCGCCTATGCAAGCTATGATGAAGAGCGGGTCCAGTCATTGATGGATGCCGGCAAGGCGACGCCGGAGGCATTGCTGGGCCATGGCCATCTCGCCATGACCATCGATCAGGGCAAGCACATGCAGCGTTACCAGGGACTGGTCGAATTGGATGGCGTGTCTCTGGAAGTTGTTGCCCGTCGGTACTTCGAACGCTCCGAGCAGATCCCGACTGAGGTGCGCCTGGCTGTTGGCGAACTCTACACCCGCAAGGAAGGCGAGGGGCATGCCAAGACCTGGACGGCAGGTGGCATCATGGTCCAGTTCCTGCCGGAATCTCCGGAGCGCATGCAACAGGCGGACATCGATCCTGGTGATGCGCCTGAAGGCACGCCTCAGCACGAAGTTGAGGAAGACGATGCCTGGGTCGAAGCCAAGGTGCTTGTCGATACGGTCAAGGACGTCGAACTGACGGACCCGGAAGTGAGCGTGGAAATGCTGCTGTTTCGGCTCTTCCACGAGCGCGGTGTTCGCCTGTTCGAGCCTCAGCCCCTTGCCGACAAGTGTCGGTGCTCACGGGAAAAGATCGAAGGCGTCCTGTCTGGCTTCAGCGCTGAAGAAGTGCAGCAGATGAAGATTGACGGCAAGATTATCGTGACGTGCGAGTTCTGCAGCACCAAATACGAGTTCGATTCCTGATCTGGAAGGTCGACCCGTCTTGAAAAATTGGCCAGGAGGACCGATTTAGGCCCTTCTGTCATAGTTTGTTACAATTTTCGGCGTGCCATTTACGGGCCAGATGCCTATTTCGGGGCAGAACCCTTGCTATCGCGGAATATGCGGTCCTCGCGATTGCGGGTTCGTTGCGGGTGAATGACACAATTGGTGCTTGGTGAGCTGAATATGTTGCAGTCTCTACAATCAGAAACCGGATCAAAACAGGTTTCCGAGGTTCTCTCGCCGGCGGACGCTCAACCACCGGACGGATTTCAGCGGTTGAAGCTGGTTCTGAAGGCCCTTCTGCAGACCCTCATCGCTTTTGGAATTCTCCTGGCTGCCGTGCTCGGTATGAATGCTCTGGTTGCGACCAAACCTGACGTGCTCAAGCAGCCTGCGCAGGAAAAGAGCTATGCCGTCGAGTCCGTTCCGGTGGTTCAGGGCGACTTTGCCCCGGAGATCAATATTTACGGTGAAACCACCGCCGGTCGCGAAGTAGAGCTGCGAACGCTGGTTGGAGGTGAGGTTGTTCAGGTACATCCGAACCTGAAGGCTGGTGGAAAGGTTTCCAAAGGTGAAGTTCTCGTTGCTATCGATCGTTTCGATTATGAGGGGGCTGTGACCGAGGCTGAAGCCAATCTGGCTGAGGCACAGGCTGTCCTGGTTGAAAATCAGGGGCGCGTCAGGCTGCAGAAAGCCAATGTGGTTCGTGCGCAGGAACAGTTGGAATTGGCTGAGCGGGATCTGGTGCGTGCGCAAAGTCTGCTCGATAGCAGCGCCGTGACGGAACGGACGCTTGACGACCGCAAGCTGCTTGTCTCGCAGCGCCAGCAGACCCTGGAGCAGGCTCAAAACACCCTGGCACTTGAAGAAGCGAAGATTGTTCAACAGACCGCCGTGATCAAGCGTCAGGAATGGGGGTTGGAAAATGCACAGCGTCAGTTGGAAAACACCATCCTGAAAGCACCCTTCGATGCCATCGTTCGTTCTGAATCGGTGGAATTGGGACGGCTTGTCAGCGTCAATGATGCCGTGGTGTCTCTCTTCAACAGCGATGAATTCGAGGTTCGTTTCACGCTCTCCGACAATCAGTACGGCAGGCTTCTTGCAGAAAACGGAACCGTGGTCGGTCGGCCGGTTGAAGTGATCTGGTATCTGGGCAACGCGCCGGTTGTTTACCCTGCGACCGTGAGCCGGATTGGCGCGGATGTCGCCAGCACCCGAGGTGGAGTTGACCTGATTGCCTCGATCGATGCATCGCAGGTTCAG
>NZ_JAILWL010000603.1 GCF_025698965.1 Roseibium sp. | reverse complement strand
CAAATGACGTGTTTCCAGCTTTTGTTTCGTTTGAGTTATGACACAAGCGCGGAGCAGAGATTCCACAGCAAAAGTTGTTGGATAAGTTCGGCCCGCAACAACGAACTGAAAAGGAATGCCGAATGAGTGAAGTTGTTTGGGTGAGCAATTCGATACAGACAAAGGTGGCCGCCTGATGGTGTGGGGATTGAACATGCCAAGCGGCTTCGGCAATTATTTACCGGATGGGGATTTTGCCGGTTATGGCGACCGCCTAAAAAAGTACTTCGTTGAAGAGATGCCAGAGGAACAAAAGGCGAAGTTTGGTGATGGGGCAGGCTCCAAATACCGCTACCACGTTTCTCAGAAATTCACGGAAGAGCCGGGCAGTGTGTTGGGTGACGGTATACCTGTTGGACAGATCTCTGAGCATGAATGGCCTAATAAGTTTGAATTGCATAAAAGCTATGCTGCTCTTGGGTCGCTTTTCCAGATGCCGAACCGCCTCCTTGCAGTAGAAACAGCTTTTAAGGATGTCGTCGAGCGTGTGGAGCCTGGAATTCATCAGTTTCGTCCGCTTAGCGTAACGACGCGAATAGGCAAAGTCTTTCCCAAGCAATATTACACACTGGTCATTGGTCAGTTTTTGGACAGTTTCGATCCAATAGCCAGTGATGAAGGCACTTGGGAGAAAGCCAAAAACTCCGATAGCTATCTGGTATACATCAATTCCAAGAAATATATCGCGGGCCTAGCCTTTTCCAGAAGTGCAATTGGCGGTGCTCAGCTGTGGCGTGAACGCAAGCTGTACAGCCCTGAAATCTATTTTTCCGATACGCTCAAGGCCGAACTTGAAAAGGCCGGACTTCGCCTGCCTCAGCATTTCCAAATGAAAGAACTCTAGAAGATAAGCATCGAGAGCCAAAAGATACATGAAATTACGCCTGGGACTGTGTTGTCCACGGTTTGAAAGAGCGGTTTTTTGGCAGGTTTCTGCCTGAATTGGACCTACTCGGTGATCCCCTCTTTGAAGAGTTCAATCTTGCAGCAGCTTGTTGCGTCATGCTCATTGCCAGTTTTGAAGTTGTCTTCGTCACACGCAATAGCTGACAGTACGTAGAATTTTGGGTTAGGTCGATTTGGCAGACGTAAGTTTTAGGCGGAATGTCTGGTGGGTTAGTGGTGCATTTTTCACGAAATGTGTTTGCTGCTGCTATTTGGTGCTCTCGCAATTCCGAGAGTTTTTCAAAAGTAAATGGCGACAACATACTTATGGAAAATAACAAAGTGCCTGTTTACACCATCTTTGAGAAGACTGACGACAATGTCAGCTACGTCGTTAAACCTTTGAATGGAGACTTTAAAAAGGTCTATCCAAGCGGATTTGAGTTCGATCTGAACTCCAACGATTCGGCTGCAATCGGGAACGTGATCAGGCAATCGGATAGAACATATATTGAGAAAAAGTTCTCCTATCAGGGAGTGCCGGTCCACCTGAAGCATTTGCCGACAAGTGTGCAAATTGATGGTCCAAGACGACCTCTAACAGATCTTCTGATCTCCAACAGCATCTTTTTGGTTTCAAATCGATTTCGGGCTGTAGTGGAGGAATTGGAGCCGCAGATTCATCAATTCGCTTCCGTTGAACTGGTCTGGAAAGACGATTTATATGCAGGGAACTATTTCTGGTTCTACCCATGTGCGCGTGTCGACGGGATGAATCGTGTTGAAACCACGCACGAACTTCGTCGCGACAGATATTGGAAAGAAGTGTTCAATGGAAATTACGTCGTAGATTTACTGCGCGTAGGAAATAATAATATTTGGATAGATCCAAGAGTGCTTGCTTTTTATCATCCGTTTGTTTCTGAAACATTCAAGAAAGCGATGGATACAGCTGCTGTTTCAGGGGTTGGTTATCACGAAGTTTCAACCACCGACTAATTATTTGGGACTTAAATCACGGTAATGGATCAATAGCAGCAAAGTGCCTGCTGCCAAATGGTGACTTCGTATGGCTGAGTGATGCGGTCGATAAGTCCATTGAAACCTACGAAAAAGGCAGCGGCAGCTTGTTGCGTCATGCTCATCGCTACGGTTTGTATTTGTCTTCGTGATCAGTTCATGCTGGCTGAGATGCGTCGATAGTTGAAATTGGGTGCCCATAATGGGTAACCAAAGCATATCCCGGCATGCTGCCGGTGGTTGTGTTTCGAGGCAGATTTTCTTGTCTTTTTCAACCTTTTACAGGCCTTTGAACCCTTGCTCTCACCTTCGTCCCAAATGTCGATTGTGAAAACTTGTTTAGGCATCGGTATCGCTAATGAGAAAAGAACCGAAATTTTCATAACGTCATAAAATCATTACAAAAATTTCGATAGATCAAACTTTCTGGTGATTTTGATGCTTTTCGTTCGGATTTTCTGAGCATATTTTTAGCTGCGAGTGCCCTTGCGGAAATTGTCAAGCGTAAAACACGAGAAGGTTGCAAATTTTCCTGAGGCTACCTTGGTTGACTTCGTCACGATTCATATCTTAATAGTGTGTTAATGCAATTTTTGATTGGTGTGCGGACCTTTGCCAAAGAGGGGAAATCATCCCGTCCGAGACACGGATCAATCCCGCAAGGGACACTAGAATGAGGAAGCCCGACGCTTTGGCGCAGGAGCTTCCCGACAGTGATTGGGTGCTTGGGCAATGGATGGGGCAAATTTTGGTTATTGGATATCTATTTTTTGAAAAGGTGCTGCCTTCATCAACTAGCTGCAAATACATGCTTTCAACAGATCCAAAGCAGTGTTTTCCTATTAAGGCAAAATGGAATCGAACATTCGCTCGTTTAACCTTTGTGCTTCGTCTTAAAAATTTCGATGCGCTATTATCGCAAGGCGCGGAATTTTCAACTGTGCCTACTGCGTCTGCGTTTTTTACGAAACGGGTTGGGTTCCGGCCAAGGGCTGAGTATGGGTATGCGAATAACGTAATTAACCCAACTCGGAGATTCTAAATGCCCTGGTACCTTGATGAACTCGGACGGTCGGACGAAATTGAATGGCATTTCGCTGAGGATCAAAACATTCCAGACACAATTGTTCTTGCGAAAACCATCCCGGACCCCAAAAGTTGGCCGCTGAAGGTCATTCAAACAGGGTACGTTGAGGATCGCGGGCAGTCGGAAATACCTGATTTTACGGTCGGACCCGTTTTAGGAACTGTTGTCGTCAGCAGAAGGTTCAAACGCTTGGTCGAGCAGTTTGACCCGGAAAAACACCATTTTATTCCGTTGGAAATTCATCGGCCTGATGGAGAGGTCTGGTGCGATAC
>NZ_JAILWL010000602.1 GCF_025698965.1 Roseibium sp. | reverse complement strand
ACGAAGAAGAGCAGGCTGAAATGGCTGCATGGGTCCGCACCAATATCTGGCCGACCATGGTGGATACCATCGGACAGGATACGCTGGATCGGCTGACTTCAAACTAAGCACAGAATTCGGCCGGCAGCTCTGGCTGCCGGTCGCAACCGTCTCGCGGTCCTTGGGAGGGGTCTAATGACCGAAATCGTAGACAGGTTGCCACCGGTCGCTGCGCGCCCCTTGTTGGCAATCATCACATTCATGCGCCTCTTCGTTGCGGCGGGCGGCCTCCTGATGGCTATTACCTTCTTCGCGGTTGTCATCATCCGCTACGGGTTTTCCGGCAACCTGTTTGCCTATGAAGAGTGGTTGCTGGCCATCAGTTTCTGGACATTCTTTCTTGGAGCCGCACTGGCGGCGGAGAAAAAATCCCACGTCAACGCAGATATCCTCGGCGTCGTGCTTGGTCGCTCAACACTGGCCTGGTGGCGCGGATTGCTGGTCTACATCATCGAATTGGTGATCGGCGCCTACATTGTCTACTGGTGCTATCTGGCAGTGGAAAGCGAAATTATCGCCTACCCGCTCTGGGAGACGACGACCGCCCTCAAGATTCCCGCTGTTTTCCCACGCGCTGCAATTCTCGTCGGGTTCTTTTTCATGGCCCTCTTCAACGCGATTTACATGATCTACCACATCATCGACGGTCCCTCGAAATTTGAAGCCGCGCATCCGGAGAGCGAGACATGATTATCTTCGGAAGCATCATCATCATCTGTGGGCTGCTGCTGCTCGGCGTCAGTGTCTATATCGCCTTTGGCGCGGTTCTTCTGTTCCTGGCGCTTACCGGTGGACATGACGTCACCGGTTATCTTCCCGCCGGCTACTGGAAAATGAACACTCTGGTTCTTCTGGCGATCCCGTTGTTCATGATTGCCGGCGCGATTATGGAAAAAGGCAAGATTGCCGCCCCACTCGTGGCCCTGGCCGAACTCTTCATAGGACACATCAAGGGTGGACTTTCAGTCGCAGCCGTTGTCGCCAGCGGAATTTTCGGCTCGATTTCCGGCAGTGCCAACGCCACGTTGACCTGCATCGGCGGCATCATGATGCCGCATCTGCGCAAGGCGAATTACCCCGAGGGCCTGTCGGCGGCCCTGATCGTCAGCGCCAGCCCGCTGGGTCTGCTGATCCCTCCAAGCGCGTCCCACATCCTTTACGCCTGGGTGGCACAGCAATCGGTTCTCAAGGCGTTTCTTTCGACCGTGATCCCGGGGATCATTCTGATCGTGCTCCTGATCGTCACCAATCAATTTGCCTTGCGCAAATTCAAAGATATCAAAGTGACGGAACGGCCCAAAGACTTCGTGCCGGAATTCAAATTACAGTCCCGTCAGGCCATGCCCGCCCTGTTCATGCCACTGATAATCCTTGGTGGAATCTACGGCGGCATCATGACGCCGACAGAGGCGGCTGGCGTTGCCGTCGTCTACTCCATTCCGATTGCGATCTACATCTATAGAGGCCTGACCTGGCGCAGCCTGATGACCACCTTGTCGGATGCCGGGATTACCATCGGGGTCGTCATGACTATGATTTTCATGGTTCTGATCGTCAGTCGTTTCCTCATTTTCGAGGATATTCCGACCATCGCCCGCGAAATGGTGTTTTCGGTATCGGACAACCCGATCGTTATCCTTCTAATGGTCAATCTTGTGATGATCCTGATCGGGATGCTGATGGATGACATTTCGGGATTGCTGCTATCGACACCGCTGCTGTTGCCGATCGTTCAAAGCGTCGGGGTGGACCCAATCCACTTTGCCGCGATCCTCGGGGTCAATCTCGGCATGGCCAATGTGACGCCACCAACGGCGCCCCTTCTCTATCTCGGTGCGCAAATAACGAATACTCCGGTCAGTAAAATGCTGGGGCCGACCTTTCTGTTCATATTCTGCGCCTGGATGCCGACCTTGATACTGACCACTTTCGTGCCGTCGCTGTCGCTGTGGCTGCCGGATTTATTGTTGAGCCGATAAAGCCTTTTACAAGGAGAATATCCTTCTTACCCCGTTGAGAATGACCGAGCCTGCGCAGTGATTGTTGCAAATGTAAAAACAGTTGCTCTTGCGTGTAACGAATGATCAGATCGGCGCCCCGAAATCAGGCAGGGAGGCGAATTTGCCCCAGGAGAAGTCGACCGACATGAATGCGTATCTTACTGTCAGCGAACGCTTGAAAGAGCTGTTCCCGGGTTTGCCGCGCGCGCTGAAGGTCGCTGCCACCTATATGCTGGAACACCCTGGCGACATTGCCACATTGTCGATGCGTCAAGTTGCCTCCAGTGCGGGGGTCTCCCTGCCAAATTTCGCCCGCCTGGCCAAGGCACTCGGGTATGAAACCTATGGCGAATTGCGGGAGGTCTACCGCAAACAGGTTCAGCAAAGCGATATCAAGGAATATCACTTAAGAGCGGAGAACCTGCAGAAATCGGGTGGCGATACCAGCAAGCGAGAAGTCTGGGAAGAATTCCGGTCCTCGACCATCGCCAACGTGACCGCGATCTTCGATTCCATCGATCCTGACTATTTTGCCAGTGTCGCACATGTCCTGAATGAAAGCCGGCAGATCTACGTGGTCGGTATGCAGGCTTCTGCGAGTTTTTCCGCCTACGCCCACTATATCGGCGGAATGGCGAGTGGGAAAATCCGCCTTGTACGCGGCGAGGGCGGTGTCTTTGCCGATCCGGTCGCCGATATTGGCGAAGGCGACGTCATGATCTCGATCAGTCAGCAGCCTTGCGCCCGGGCCTCGATTGAATTGGCGATCATTGCCCGGGAACGTGGTGCAACGGTTGTCGCCATTACCGACAGCCCCGCCGCACCCATTGCCTTCGAGGCAGACCATGTACTGCTTGGGCCAAACCAAAGCCCCCTGTTTTTTGAATCCTATGTCGGGACCACGATCCTGATTGAAGCCCTGATCGGCTTTTTCACAATCGGCCAATCCAGCCATGTCGTCGAGCGCATCGAGCGCATCGAGGCGGACCGATTGCGGATGAACGAATACTGGAAGAACAAGAAAGTCTGAATGAATGACCGCGAACGAGACGCTCACACTGCTGGCCTGCCAGATCGGTATTCCGCCCACAACGACGGTGGCGGAACGGGACGCTCATCTGGAAACGTCGGTTGCCAAGATTGAGAAGCAACTTGTCTCCAACGACGCGGTCGATCTCGTCGTCTTGCCAGAACTTTCCAGCATGGATTATTCCCGCGAGGCCTTTTCAAATCTCAACACGCTCGCCGAACCGCTTGACGGGGC
>NZ_JAILWL010000601.1 GCF_025698965.1 Roseibium sp. | reverse complement strand
CGCGGTTCCGCCTGGGCAGGTCAGAATGTCTCCTTCGGACACGTAAAGCTCGTTTTCAACGGGGACGACGTTAGGAAACATTTCGATGAATTCGGGTCTGTGGTGCGCATGGATAGCAGCCCGGCACCCGTCAAGAAGTCCCGTTCTTGCCAAAGTAAAACTACCCGTGCACAGGCCAACAAGCGTCGCGCCCTTTGCATGGCTTTCTCGCAGAAAGTTGTAAGTGTCTTCATGGATTTCATCCAGGTGGTCCAGCAGTCCACCCACCACCACGACATAATCATAATCACCGGCTTCAGCATAGGTTTTCCAAGGCGTTACCGCCATTCCCGTGCTTGAGGTGACGGGTGTCAGGTCGTGTCCCAGGACTTCCCAATGACAGAAAATCTGCCGGCTCCTGTCCGCCTCATCGGACGAGTGGCGCACCGCATCTGCAAACCCGGCAAGAGGCAGAAGCGTGAAAGCCGGCGTCAACACAAAGGCAAATCTCACGTCTGGCTCGAATTCGCCAGGACGTTGTGGCGCGTTGAAGTCCATCATGTTCCTCAATCAGTCCGCGAAATGTCCAGAATATTCTATTAATTGACTGCTTTGTTTTCCAGTTTCTGTAAAAACGCAAGGAGAAACGATGCGCTGGAAAAAAACGGTAACCGTGATCGGTGCTCATGCTGAAGGCGAAGTCGGCCGTGTTCTGACCGGCGGTGTGCTAGATGTTCCGGGGCTTACAACATTCGAGAAGATGCGGTTCCTCCAGGCAAATGACGAGCTCCGGCAGTTCGTGAACAATGAGCCACGCGGGTGTGCACAGATGACTACAAATCTTCTGCTACCACCTTGCGCACCCGACGCAGATGCCGCCTTTATTCCGATGCAGGCCGACGGAACGCATGCAATGTCCGGATCGAACGCAATGTGCGTGGCGACGGTCCTTCTGGAAACCGGCATGTTGCCGATGCATGAGCCGGAAACCACAGTTGTACTCGATACGGCCGCCGGACTTGTGAAGGCCGTCGCTAAGTGCAGGGACGGGCGTGTTGAGCATGTGACCTTGGATTTCTTCCCGGCATTTGCCGAATACATTGATGCAAAACTCGAGGTGGACGGCGTTGGAACCTTGAACGTGGATGTCGCGTTTGGCGGGGTTTTTTATGTTCTTCCGCGAGCCAATGAACTCGGATTTCGAATAGCCCCGGATGTGGCACAGGACATGGTGTCCCTGGGGGCCAGGATAAAGCGGGCTGCGCGTGAGCAGCTCTCCGTTTCACATCCTGAAACCCCCGAATTCAACAATATTGATTTTCTGATGTTTACCGACGAGGTGGACGTCGAACGAGGCATCTACCGCAATGCCACGATCATGCCACCCGGCCGTGTGGACCGCTCACCCTGCGGAACAGGCAGCGCCGCAAGGCTTGCCGTGATGCATGCAAGGGGGCAGGTGAGATTGAACCAGCAGCTCGATATGCGCTCGGTCATCAACTCAAGTTTTGACGCATCCATTTTGTCGACAACAAAGGTTGGCGGAAAAGATGCGATTGTTCCGCGCCTGGCAGGGCGAGCCTGGATCTATTCAACAATGCAGCTCGGCGTGGATCCGAGCGATCCCTACCAACAGGGTTACACCCTGTCCGACACCTGGGGCACCGAAATCGAGCATGTGATCCCCGGTTCTTAAAGAAGCTCGATGCTTCCCTCTGAAACTTGAATGGCGGCCTGGCCGCCATTTTTTTTGAGCTTATTGCCGGTTTTCAATGTCCGTCTTATTATAAAATACGGCCATTTTGTTCAATTCAGCTCACCAAACCTCCCCTTATCCTTTTTCTATAGCTGCCCCGTCGGGCGGTTCCTGAAAAGGGGAGGAGTTCCATGCTTTCGAAGATCAATCGCCGTGCCGTACTGGGTACCGCCGCCGCTGTCGCGATAGGGTTTTCTACTTTTACTGCCTCGGCTGAAACGACGCTGAGGCTGTCCCATTTGTCGCCACCTGATAGCGACATGGACAAGTGGGCACATCAGTTCGCCGAGCGTGTTGCAGCTGAAACCGACGGTCGCGTCGACGTTCGGATTTTCCCGGCCAGCCAACTCGGCGACTGGGAGGAAGTCTATGAACAGCTGAGCCAGGGCGCGGTGGATCTGGCAATCCAGTCCATTTCGACTAAGTTCGACTCGCGTCTTGCAATAACCTGGTTCCCTTATACCGCCGTCGACTATGACAGCGCGAAGGAAGCCTGGAACACCAACGGTTTCCTGTTCAACATTGTCGATGAGTTGGTGGCCCCACAGCAAATCACCGTCCTGGCACCTTATGCATTTGGCCTTGGTGGTATGGCGGTCGGCAAGCCGGTGGCAGATCCGAAGAACCCCGAAGCCGACCACAGTGACCTCAAGATACGCGTTTGGCCGTCAGGTGTACCGACCCACAAACCGACCCTGGAACGCCTTGGTTATTCGACAACGACCATGCCCTGGGCGGAGCTCTATACCGGCGTGCAGACCGGTGTCATCGACGGAATGGTCGGCGGAGTTCCGGAAAACGCGGTGCGCGACTGGAACGGTGTCGTCGATACCTGGCTGCAGATCAACGATCACTTTGAAATCAACTGGCTGCTTGGCTCGACGATGTCGCTTTCCCGTTTGTCTTCGGAAGACCGCGAGATCGTCTCAGGCATCGCAAGGGATCTGGCGACACAGCGCTTTGATGCGGTTGAGGCTGCCGACAATGGCTATCTCCAGCAGCTTCAGGACAGCGGCGTGACCGTTGTCACCTACAGTCGGGATGAGATCAACAAGCTGGCGGATGCCGTTCGTGCAGATGCCTGGCCGCAAATGAAGGGCGAGATCGGCGATCAGCTCTACGAACTGATCCAGAATTATTACGCCAACTAAAAGTGAGGGGCCGGGACGTCCCGGCTCCCGTCATCCTTCGGGGGAGGAAGGTCTATGCTTGAAGAGCGTAAGACACAGATCCAGCACCCGCTTTGGAAACTAAAGCTGAACATTCTGAAATTCGTGATGTTCGTAAGTTCCATAGCGTTCACCCTGGCTGTCTTTTTACAGGTCGTCGCGCGGTACGTCTTCAACTACTCGCTGTTCGGGATCGAGGAACTGGCCAGTTTTGCCGGCGTGATCATGTATTTTGTCGGAGCGGCCTTCGCGACCCACGAACGCAGCCATATATCGGCCAGCCTCATCGACACGATCTTTGGGGAAGGTCGCATTACCGCAGGCGTTCACGCCTTCACCCGTCTGCTGGCATTTCTCCTGACGCTCTACATCCTGAATTCGCTTTGGGATCTCCTGGTGTTCACCGACCGCATGGGGACAAAGTCGACAGAACTTCGCCTCCC
>NZ_JAILWL010000600.1 GCF_025698965.1 Roseibium sp. | reverse complement strand
ATGGGCCAGGACGCGTTAAATCGATTTCCTGCACAGTTTTCCGGCGGACAGCGACAGCGGATTTGTATTGCTCGAGCTCTTGCGCTCGAACCCAGCATCCTCATTGCAGACGAAGCAGTTTCTGCACTTGACGTGTCTGTGCAGCGCGAGGTTCTAAATTTGTTACGTGAAATACGCGATCAATTTGGACTCACAATTTTGTTCATTACACATGATCTGAGGGTCGCGTCGCAAATCTGCGATAATATTCTCGTGATGAAAGATGGGGTGATAGTAGAAAGAGGTCCTGTTCAGCAAGTATTTGACTCCCCAGAGCACGAATATACCAAGAAGTTACTTGCAGCTCAGCCGGGAAAGAACTGGAAAATCCCTTCGTTCTCCGCTGAGGAGCTCGCGTAGGGCTGCTTTGGCTTGCGTCTTGAGACGAATTCAAAATCAGGCGCTGAATGTACCTTTCGTGACAAAGCGTAGTCCTGTTTAAGATAGTTAGGAAGAATTATGGACAGTCCTAATGTTGGCCGTACAGCCGCTATTTATGATGCATTGCGTGAACTTGAATGTGGGGAATTTCTGAATGATCTTAAGAAGTTAGTTTCAGTTCGGACGGTAAGCAC
Source organism: Roseibium sp. (assembly GCF_025698965.1). GTDB lineage: Bacteria > Pseudomonadota > Alphaproteobacteria > Rhizobiales > Stappiaceae > Roseibium. The sequence continues at coordinate 2,738 of NZ_JAILWL010000600.1, read as the reverse complement.
GCTTGAGAACATGTATCCGGCACTGGAGAACTATGTCGACGAAGTGCTTCCAGGTTTACTGGAGCCTATAGGCTTTAAGACAAGATCTTTCGAAAATCCGGTTTCCGGCGGTGGTCCTTTGTTATTTGCCGAAAGGATCGAGGAACCGGATGCGCTGACCGTTCTCTTCTATGGACACGGTGATGTTGTGCTGGGTATGGACGAGCGATGGGAAACACCCGCCGGGCCATGGGACATTCATATTGAAGGCGACAAATGGTATGGCCGTGGCACGGCAGACAACAAAGGCCAACACCTCGTGGCTCTGTCGGCGATCAGATCAGTTATCCGCCGCAGGGGAAGTCTTGGATTTAACATCAAACTTCTTGTGGAGACGAGCGAAGAGATAGGCTCGCCGGGGCTGCGTGAATTCTGTATGGAGAACAAAGACTTGCTCCAGGCTGACGTATTGCTTGGATCAGACGGTCCGCGGCTTGATAAAGATCATCCTACTTTATTTATGGGGTCGCGGGGAATCCTAACTTTCGATCTCGTTGTCAGATGTCGAGAAAGACTGAAACACTCTGGAAATTGGGGGGGATTACTAAAAGATCCGGTCATTCGCCTGAGCAATGCGATTTCCACAATCGCGGATGAAAACGGAAGGATGCTTGTCCACGACTGGAAGGCAGATTCTTTGACTGCTTCTGTCAAGGAAGCTCTTGCCAACGATGCGATCGTCCGTGTCTTTGAAAGTGCCGAAATTGACGCAGAATGGGGTGAGAGTGAATTGTCTCCCGCCGAACGGGTGTTTGCATCAAATAGCTTCATGGTTCTTGGTATCTCAAGCGGTTCGACCACCAATCCAGTAAATGCAATCCAGACTCAAGCTTCCGCTGTGTGTCAATTGCGTTTCGTCGTCGGCACAGACCCGCAAAAAGCATTGACCCAATTAAGAGAACACCTCGATAAGTGCGGATTCAACGACGTAGAAATAATACCCAGGGATGAGACTTATCATAGCGCTACGCGACTGAGCCCCGATCATCCCTGGGTGAAATTCGTTACTGGTTCAATTGTAGATACGCTCAACGTTGAACCGATATTGCTTCCGAACCTAGGTGGGTCCCTTCCCAACGACAGTTTTTCCGAAATACTGGGACTTCCGACGATCTGGATTCCCCATTCTTATCCAGATTGTCAGCAACATTCGCCAGACGAGCACATTCTCGAGACGATCGTGAATCAGGGGCTTCAGATAATGACAGGTCTGTTCTGGGACATTGGAGCCAAGTCTTACGTCGAATTACGTCACATGGGCGGTTCCAATGCAAAGTGCTAATACCATCGTACTGATTCAACGTCCCATACTCAGGTTGTCACGCGAATGCCGAAGCATTAGAGGCTGAGCGACCCAAACTCAAAACGGTTGCCCGAAAGGTACATCGCGAGCCAATTGGTCGACTTTATGGTCGCCTCAAACGCATTGTGCCTAGCAACCAGGGTCCGGGCGTCCTTGTTGGCAGCGCGAACTATCTTCCTCCGATTCGATGCAAGCCCGGACCCAAATTAATTGCAATTAGGTTTCAGCGAAATACACGATCGACATGAAACATTATGGGGGAGGCGATCGAGGATCTCCCATCGACTGGAATTTCGGCTTCAGCTCTTGATCCACGGCAAAAAGAACATTGCGCCGTCTCTCTTGACCTGCTCCCCTGAAAGTTCCTCGTTTTGAGGTTAGTCTGTTCCCAATTAAAGGATACAGACGATGAAGCGATCCAGGTTCTCTGAAGAACAGATCATCGGTATTTTGAAAGAACATCAGGCGGGCATTTCGGCCGCCGAGCTTTGCCGCAAATACGGTGTCAGCGATGCAACCTTTTACAAGTGGCGCTCGAAGTACGGCGGCATGGAGGTGGCTGATGCCAAAAGGCTGAAGACTCTTGAAGAAGAGAACGCAAAGCTGAAGAAGCTGCTCGCGGAGTCGATGATGGATGTGTCGACGCTCCGCGAGATGCTCGGAAAAAACTTCTGACGCCTGGCTCAAGGAGGAATGCCGTGAGCTGGGCAATTGGGACCAGAGGCTATTCGCAACGCCGCGCCTGCGGGTTGGTCGGTATCGATCCGCGTGTTTACCGCTATCGGTCGACGAGATCCGATGATGCCGGGTTGCGTCAGAGGCTGAAGGAATTGGCTTTGGAGAGACGGCGCTTTGGTTATCGTCGTCTGCACATCCTGCTGAAGCGCGAAGGCATAGAAGCCAACTGGAAGAAGGTCTACCGGATCTACCAGGAAGAGCGTCTCACGGTGCGCAAGCGCGGCGGCCGGAAACGAGCCCTGGGAACGCGAGCGCCGATGGCTGTGCCGCAAGCCGCTAATCAACGCTGGTCCCTCGACTTCGTCTCCGATGCCCTGATTGACGGACGCCGGTTCCGTATCCTGTGTGTCATTGATGACTTCAGCCGCGAATGTCTTGCAGCGGTGGTCGACAACTCGATCTCCGGAGCCCGGGTCTCACGGGAACTGGACGGGATCGCTGAGCGCCGCGGTCGCTATCCCTTGATGGTGGTCAGCGACAACGGTACGGAACTCACCTCAAACGCGATGCTCAAATGGCAGCAGGACCGCAGTGTCGATTGGCTGTCAATGGCACCTTAAATTTCCCCAGAATGGGCCCTTTAAAAATCCCCAGTCTGGTGTCCCGGTAGTCAGCCGGATTTACAGACTGGCGGCTCCGTTTGTAGCTTTTGGTGGTC
>NZ_JAILWL010000060.1 GCF_025698965.1 Roseibium sp. | reverse complement strand
TCGCTTGCCGATCTCAAGACGGGTGATCAGTTGACCACCGCCTCCAGAACTGTGTCTCTGGAAGATATTGAACATTTCGCGGAATTTACCGGTGACACCTTTTACGCCCATATGGATGAAGCAGCAGCCAGACGAAACCCGTTCTTCGACGGTCGCGTCGCGCATGGCTATCTGATCGTATCTTTTGCAGCGGGCCTTTTTGTCGATCCGGATGAGGGGCCGGTGCTGGCCAATTACGGTGTCGACAATTTGCGCTTCATGACGCCGGTTAATGTCGGTGATGCCTTGAAAGTACAACTCACAGCAAAAGAGATTTCTCCAAGAATTTCAGCTGACTACGGAGAAGTCCGTTGGGATTGTCTGGTGACCAATCAAAAGGACGAGCCGGTCGCCCACTACGATGTGTTGACGTTGGTTGCCAAGGAGTGGCCTGTTTAAGAACCAAGGCATCTTGGACATGTTCAAGGCCCTTCCAGTTTGATGGAAGGGTCTTTGCATGACATTCATTCATTTGATCTGTTGTCGATGACGCGTTTGGCCTTACCTGCCGACCGTTCAACGTGACCGGGTTCTGTTACATCGATGACGGCGGATACGCCGACGACGCTTTTGATATGATGAGCAAGTTCTTTTGCCGATGCCTTGCGTGCGTCCATTGTCGATGCACCTTGCAGCGCTTCCACATGAACCGTCATGACGTCCAGTCGATTTGTTTTGGTAAGTTCAATCTGGAAATGCGGAGATAACCCGCTGCATTTCAGAATTTGCTCCTCGATCTGGGTCGGGAAGACATTGACACCTCTAAGGATGATCATGTCGTCGGAACGTCCCGTGATCTTCTCCATCCGCCTCATCGACCTTGCTGTACCGGGAAGCAGCCTGGTCAGGTCGCGAGTGCGGTAACGGATCATCGGCAGACCTTCTTTGGTCAGCGTTGTGAAGACCAGCTCGCCAATCTCGCCGTCGGGCAAAACCTCGCCGGTTTCCGGATCAATAATCTCCGGGTAAAAGTGATCCTCCCAGATATGAAGACCATCCTTGGTTTCAACGCACTCGTTTGCAACACCGGGGCCGAGAATTTCCGACAAACCGTAGATATCGACGGCATTCATGTCGAATGCCTCTTCAATTTCCGTTCTCATCGCATTGGTCCACGGCTCGGCGCCGAAGATACCGGTCGCAAGAGAGGTTTCTCGCGGATCGACGCCCTGGCGTCGGAATTCGTCCAGAATGGAAAGCAGATATGAAGGCGTCACCATGATGATGCGCGGCTTGAAATCCTGGATCAACGTGACCTGACGTTCTGTCATGCCTCCCGAAACAGGCACGACGGTGCACCCTAACTTTTCCGCACCGTAATGCGCGCCAAGTCCTCCGGTAAACAGGCCATACCCGTAAGCAATGTGAATAATATCACCCGGACGACCGCCAGAGGCCCTGATCGAACGCGCAACAAGGTGACCCCACATGTCGATATCGTTCGCCGTGTAACCGACGACCGTTGGCTTGCCGGTTGTTCCGGAGGAGGCATGAACTCGGACGATTTTGTCACGCGGAACGGCGAACAGACCGAAGGGATAATGGTCTCTGAGGTCGGTTTTGGTGGTAAAGGGAAACTTGGAAAGGTCAGACAGGGTTTTCAGATCACTCGGATGAACACCCTTTTCGTCAAATCTAGTCCTGAAAAGCGGAACGTTTTCATATGCATGTGCGACGGACCACTTCAGTCTCTCAAGTTGCACAGAAGCTATCTCGTCCCGTGATGCTGTTTCAATAGGTTCCAGATCTCCCGGATGCGGAGCCAGATCTTCCATTGTGTCCTCCCAGGAAACGTTTTTTCGAACGTTTCACTCACTCTGGCAAAATTGTGCCTTTGGTTGTTCTTGAGTTGCCGCGAAATTCGGCAATCGTTTCGCCGTCCTGGTTTGTCACCGTCACATCGTAAAGCCCTGAACGGCCTTTGCGAGATCGTTCCTGTGCAGTTGCCGTCAACCGATCGCCCAAAAGCGCAGGAGTAAGAAAGGTCACATTACAGTGTTGCGCCACGGTAACCTGGTTGTAGGTATTGCAGGCATAGGCGAAAGCACTGTCGGCCAGCGTGAAAATGTAGCCGCCATGGCAGATGCCGTATCCATTGGTCATTGTCTTCCCAACGGTCATCGTCATGATCGAATGACCTGGCTCGACCAAATCGAGCTGCATGTGGAGATTCTGAGAAGCTGTGTCTTGTGACCACATGCGCTGTGCGCAGGCTTTTGCTGTTTCGATTGGCGTCATGCGAAATCCAGGTGTGTATTCAGGAACCGGTGAAACGGGCAGGGCGCTTATCCAGAAAGGCAGCCACGCCTTCGCGGTAATCGGTGGTCCGCCCCGCCAGTCTTTGTGCATCGCGTTCAGCATCCAGGTGGGTGTCTAGCGATTGATTGGCGGCGTCCTGCATCAATTGCTTCGTAAGGGCGAGGCCTTTTGTTGGCCCAGTTGACAGGCCGTTCGCCAGCGACGACGCGACGTTGAGCAAATCTTCATCGGGAACGGATTTCCAGATCAGCCCCCAATCGGCAGCGGTCTCAGCGTCGAGCGGTTCTGCGGTCATGGCAAGCGCCTTTGCGCGCGCTTCTCCGATCAATCGAGGCAAAAGCCATGTGCCTCCGGAATCGGGAACAAGACCGATTTTGGAAAACGCTTGAATGAAGCGGGCCGAACGTGCAGCCACAACGATGTCACACGCCAACGCAATATTCGCTCCCGCTCCGGCGGCGACACCGTTGACTGCACAGATGACCGGTTTGCCTAAGGAACGTATTTGACGGACCAGGGGATTGTAGAGCGTTTCAAGAGTGTTCCCAAGATCGGGAGCGGGGCCACCGGACCTCATGTCACGATCCGAAAGGTCCTGTCCTGCGCAAAATGCTCTTCCTGACCCTGTCAGTAAAAGAGCTCGGACATTTGAATTGCCGTCGGCTTCCGAGAGGTGTTCCCGAAGCGCGAGATGCATATCCTCGTTAAAGGCGTTGAGTCTTTCTGGCCTGTTCAGCGAAAGGTGAAGCGTTCCGTCCTTCAATTCCGCCAACACCGGTTTCGTTTCAGCCATGCACCCTCCAAAGCGTCACGTAAATTGGCAATACGACCATAAATCCGTGACATTAATGCATGTTGTGCGAAGCGGGTCAAAGTCTGAATCGTTCATTCATTGAACTTCTCAGCACGACGATCGACCGGGACACACTTTACTTTGCTTTCCGACTCTAAATCTTTTTTCGAAAAGTCAGAAATTCGCAGGTCCCAAGTCTTCGGACATTGTTTTTGTTCGATTTTTATCTCTTCGAAACGTAACTGTTCAGCAGTTGTTTACCTCGAATGTGCATAGACTAACTCGAAGTTTACGCAAGCGTTAGGCTGTCATGTTCACTCGTAGTAAGTCCTCTGCACAAGACTATTCGCTCGATATGCCGATGGAACTTGAAGAAGGTCCACCACCGGTCGTGTATCGGCGTGTTCTGCAGATTCTTTCTCTTGGCATCGCAGCGTTTCTAGGTTGGGCCTGTTTTGGTCAGGTGCGGGAAGTTGCGAAGGCAGCGGGTGAGATTGCACCGGCTGGAAAGGTCCAGACCATCGGGCACCTTGAAGGCGGCATCGTCGCGGAAGTTCTGGTTCAGGAAGGACAACTCGTGGATAAGGGAACACCGCTTGTCCGACTTCAGGAAACCGCGACTTCAAGCGATCTTGAACGTGTTCAGGATCGTTTGGCGTTCCTCCTGCGTGAAGAGCAACGGCTGGCTGTCGATCCAAGCAATGCCTTTCGGTCCGGTCTCCGTCTTGGGTCGGATGTGAAATTCAGCGAAGCGCAATTGGCTGTGCTGGCAGCTCAGCACAAGGCACTTGCACAGGAACAGCATGCGCTGAAGGCCCGTGTCAGGGAAAAGGAAGCGCAACTGTCGAGTATTCTTGAGCGGATTTCGTTGCAGGAAACCCAACTGGAAATCGAACAGGAAAAATTTGAGATTCAGGAGAAGCTGCTTGAGCAGGGCTATACTTCAAGACGCAGGTTCCTGGATACCAAATCATCGCTTCAAAACGCGCAGAGTCTTCTAAGTGAACTCAAAGGCATGAAGGGGCGTGCGCAAGCTCAACTTGCGGAATCGAAGGCGGGGCTAGAGCGTTCAATCGCCCTTGTAGCAGAAGAACTCGCAGAAGAACGCAGCCGCGTTGTTCAAGAGCGCAGCGAACTGTCATTTGAGGCGGAAAAACAGCGGGATCGCTTCGACCGGCTTTTTGTCAGGGCTCCGGCCAGTGGTCATATCAAGGCCCTCAATTTGAAGGGGCCAGGAAGTGTGCTTGCTCCCGGCGATGTGGTTGCGGAAATCGTTCCCAGTGACAGTGACCTTGTCGCGGATGTAAGGATCTCGCCAAGGGATATCGGCCATGTGGAAGTAGGTGATCAGGCCGAAATCGCCATCACGACATTCGATCCGAACATTCAAGGCACCTTGAAAGGCGAGGTCTCCGTGATCTCGGCTTCAAGCTTTCGCGACGAGAACGGCAACTACTTTTTCAAGGCAAAGATCCCTCTTTCATCCAATCGGATCGGATCCGGCAATCAGGCCGAGACGATTTCGCCGGGTATGGTGGTGGATGCGAAAATCGTCACCGGCTCAAAGTCGGTTATGCAATACATGCTGAAGCCGGTGACGCGCGCGATCGGAGATCCGCTCAGCGAACGGTGAGGCAATATTGAAGAGGGCAGCCGGAAATTCTTTTGTTCGTATTGATCGGTCATAGAACCGGATCGGGTTGAGCCTTCTTTCTGCTTCGCTCAGGCTGCGTTGGCAAAAACACAGGTTCATGGCTAGGGAGTTATCGAAAAGCCATGCTCTGAGAGCAGATGCCATATGCAGTTTTTGCGCTACTTCTCCGAAACTTGTCGATCTATGTATCGCGCAACGAAATTCCGTTGAAGGACTTGTTCAGATGACAAAAGTAGCAAAAGACTGCGTCAGCTTGCTGGCTGTGATTTTGGTAACCGCCGCATTTATTGGCCTGCATTCGTATATGGTCGTTTCCTAATCTGTTGACGTCAGAATTCCGACAATAGGGGAAACAGGCAGGACCGGTTTTCGCATGGGGCATGGTTGCAAACTGACCTGGTACCTGATGTTTGACGGCGGGATACGGCCCGGATAGTTGGATAAAAGTACAAAAACCCCGCTGGAAACAGCGGGGTTTTTGCATTGCAGATTAGCCCTGAAATCAGCCCCAGCGAATTTCTTCCATCTCCGTGAAATCAATCTTGCTGCCGTCAAGGAATTCAATCGTTCCGCTGGCGTCTTCGGTGAGGTCCAGTTTTCCATTCTCCAGGTCAGTCGTTTCGATAGAACCCTCGGTGATTGTGATTGTCCAGTCGGTGCCAAAGTCGCCAGCCGCGCTCACGCCGGGACCGCCGCCAAGATCAAGGACATCGGTCCAGGCCGCACCGGCTCCACCAGAAATAGTGTCGTTGCCATCGCCCAGGCCATACATGAACAGGTCAGATCCATCGCCGCCAACCAGATTGTCACCATCGGCGCCGCCGATAATGACGTCGTCTCCGGCCCCGCCTGAGATCATGTCCTGCCCACCTTCGCCGAACAGCAGATCACGCCCGCCATTTCCGGAAATCATATCAGCTCCGGCAATCGAACCGCCTTCGATCCGGTCACCGTAGTCACCCGTCGAAATGTTGTCGCCTCCGCCAACACCATCTACGGAAATTGATTGACCGGAACCACTGAATGTTCCGTTGCCCGTTCCACCGGTAAATTCATAGTCGTAGTCGCCCGAGACAGTGATACTGAATGTTTCGGAGGACTCTGAACCATCGGCCGAAGCTGCGGTTATGGTCAGATCAACAGAGCTTTCCACCTGACTGTCGAAGAATGCATGATCGGCAATCGTGACGACACCATCGGCATCGATGTCAAATCGATCGTCGTTCAAACTGTAGCTCACAGCCTCGCCATCGGGATCCGTCGCTGTCGCCGTGATGCCAACTTGAGTACCAGCGACATCGGTTTCATGGATCGTGTTCGTCGAAGCATCATTGTCGGAAACGGGCCCGACCGAGGTGTCGACTAACTCAATTGCAAGTTTGTCACCATCGGCAAAGCTGAAACTTTCAACATTCGACACAATGTCGGTGCCATCGGGACCAGATGCGCGAGTGTCTGTGATGGTGAAGCTGCCGTCATCGTTTTCAACAATGTCATAGTCGGCGAAATTTCCGGAATAGACTGCAGTGTCGGCATCTGCGCCACCGTCAAGGGTGTCATCACCGGCACCGCCAAACAGAGTGTCGTTTCCTTCACCACCGGAAAGTGTGTCATTACCGTCTGCAGTCCAAATGACGTCGTCGCCAGTGCCTCCATCAACACTCATGTCCGTCGAATAAGTGTAAGTGGAGCTTGTCATGTCGAGCAGATCGTTTCCTGCTCCAAGTTCAACAGTTTCGATACTGTCCAGGCGCGCGCCGGATGCTTCCGAATGCATTTTCGAGAAGCCGTCGTCAAGAAAAACGGCGTCGGCCTGGTCGGTGCCGCGCAATGTGTCCGTTCCGTCACCTCCATGAAAAACGTCGGAATTTCTGGTCTTTCCGGTGAGGGAAACAAGATCACCGGTTTCAACATTTCTCGCGTAGTAACCGGACCAGGAAGTTTCACCAGCCAGGATCATTGTGTCGTCACCGGCGCCGCCCTGAAGAAGGTCGGCACCCTCAGAACCTGCCAGGGTATCATCGCCGATACCGCCTATCAGCCAGTCAGCTCCGTCTCCTCCGGATAAGTTACCACCGTCTTCGTGGGCAGTTATTGTGTCATCTCCGGAACCACCCGTTACAGACAGTTCCGCGCGAGCCTCATCCGTGAAGGTAACGCCACCATCTGCCAATTGAAGGTTTTCTGCGATGTCGGCGACCGAGACTGAAAATGTTTGGCTGGACGTGGTCCCGTCCGTAGACGTCGCCGTCACGATCAACGAAATGCTGTTTTCCGCTTCCAGATCAAAGCTTGCTTCAGATCCGACGGTCACCACACCGCTGGCGTCGACGCTGAACCGGTCATCGGAAACGGAATAAGTGACGCTGTCAGAGGCATCTGCATCGGTTGCCAGCGCAGTGATTCCAATTCGCGTACCAACTGCCGCGTTTTCCGAGACACTGTTGTCGGATGCGTCTGTATCCGAGACATTGGAAACCGCGCGTTCGTTGACGTCGGAAACAGCAATTGTGAAAGTTTCCTGCGAAGACGATCCATCGGTCGATGTGGCAGTGATGACAATGTCGATTGCCTCTTCGGTCTCCGCATCGAAACGGGCACCGGAGGCGACGATTATTGAGCCATCATCGGCGACGCTGAATCTGTCGTCCGAGACGGAGTAGGTTACACCGTCCGTCGCGTCTTCATCGGTCGCCAGAGCGGTTATCCCGATCTGCGTTCCAGCGGCTGCATTTTCAGCAATGGAATTGGTTGAAGCATCTTGATCGGAGACTTCACTGACTTCCGTTTCCGATACATCGGCAACAGAAATCACGAAGTCTTCGGAATAGTTAAGCCCGGCCTCATCGGTCGTCGTGATGGTGAGCGTGACACTGTCTTCATTTTCACGGTCGAGAGTCTCGGTGTCTTTGAGCTTCAACAGTGCATTACCATCGCTATCACGAATGATTTCAAAGCGTTGATCCGAAACTGAATAGGCATGGCTGTCTGTGTCGTCGGCGTCAGATGTCGTGATCGTACCGACGACCGCCCCGGATACATTTTCGCTGATCGTCATCGGAACTTCAGTCAAGGAAACGTTGTCCAGCAGCGCGCCATAGCTATCGTTGTCTTCCGATGCTTCCCGGATTTCCAGCACATCGTCGCTACCGGTACCAACTACCTGGAAATCATATGAATTCCAGTTTCCCATTTCCGGATCAAACGACGAGACAAGGTCGCCGTTCCAGTAGATTTCCACCGTACTTGTAGCGGAACTGGATCGGGCGCGGATATCCATCGAGAGATCATAGACCTGACCGTTGGTTGTCTCGACGGATTGCGAAATCGAATTCACATTGTTACCGGAATCCAGCTCAAGATGCTGATCTCCGTCAGTCGCATGCACACCATCAAACGTATCCCAGACCTCAATGGATCCGCTTGAGGACCACGCATTGGTGGGATCGGAGGCAACCTGTGTCCAGGAACCGGAGGACAGGTCGAATGCTTCAAAACTTCCATTTTGAATAAGGTTTCCCGATTGGCCGCTCAATTGAATGTCAGTGGGCGCATTGTCACTGATATCAGACACTTCCAACGAGAAGGTTTCCTGCGAAACGGATCCGTCAGTGGAAGTCGCCGTCACGGTAACGTCGATCTCGCTTTCGGTTTCGGCGTCAAACAGGGCACCGGAAGCAACGGTAACTGTTCCCGCATCTGAGATTTCAAACCGGTCATCGGAAACGGAATAAGTGACGCTGTCGGAAGCATCTGTGTCGCTTGCGAAAGCGGTGATTCCAACCTTCGTTCCGGCAACTGCATCTTCGGCGATCGTATTTACAGATACATCACTGTCTGAGACAGCCGAGATGGCATTCTCGTTAATGTCCGACACGGTAATTGTGAAGGCTTCCTGCGAGGTCGAGCCGTCCGAGGAGGTTGCTGTCACGACAACGTCAATAGAACTCTCCGTTTCTGCGTCGAATTTTGCTCCGGAGGCGACTGTAACCGTGCCGTCATCAGCAACTTCGAACCTGTCGTCCGCAACGGAATAGGTGACGCTGTCGGAAGTGTCGGCATCTGTGGCGAACGCGGTGATGCCCGTTTGTGTTCCAGCTGCTGTATGTTCTGCAATGGTATTGTCGGAATCATCTGTATCGTAGACGTCGGTAACGGGGGTTTCGTTGACGTCGGAAACTGAGATTGAGAACGTCTCCTGTGAGGACGAACCGTCAGTAGAAGTCGCTGCCACGACAACGTCTATGGAACTTTCGGTTTCCGCGTCGAATTTTGCACCGGAGGCGACTGTAACCGTGCCGTCGGCAGCTACTTCAAATCGATCGTCAGAGACGGAGTAGGTGACACTGTCGGAGATGTCCGCGTCCGTAGCCAATGCGGTTATGCCGACTTGGGTGCCAGAAACAGCGTCTTCTGCAATGTTGTTGGCCGAAGCATCTGTGTCCGTGACGTCCGTTGCTGCAAATTCACTAACGTCGGAAATCCTGAGCGAATAGAGTTGCGATGTTTCGGATCCGTCGGTGGACGTTGCGGTGACTGTAAAGGAAACAGAGCTTTCGGTTTCCGCATCAAAAATGGCATCGGCTGCGATTGAAACAACGCCATCACCGTCAATTTCGAACCTTGAATCGTCAATTGTGTAAATGACGGTGTCGGATACGTCGAGATCTTCGGCTGAAACCGCAATGCCTGTTTCGCCCGCTGTGACATCTTCGCGGATCTGGTCAACTGGTGTTCCGGTCTCCTCGATTGACGAAACGTCATATTCGTCAAAGTCTTGGATGGTGATTGTGAATGTTTCAATCTGTGTTTCACCATCTGAAGCAGTCGCAAGAACGACAATACTGTGGGTTCCCGCGGACTCGGCATCAAGTTCACCTGCAACGGTTACGATGCCACTTTCCGGATTGATGGCGAATAAGCCATTCGCATCATCAAGTAGGCTGTATTGCACCAAAGCGTCCACGGTGACCACGGCGGATGCCTGAATGCCCGTGACTGCGCCAACTGCAGCGTCTTCGGCAACTGAGTTTTCCAGATCGTCCACGTCAGACAAGGCAGAAAGCCCGGATGCGGCAGGCTCTGAAAGGGTAATCCTTTCCTCGGCAGGTTGTGTCGCCCGCGCTGAGCCCGCAACCTGATCCACCTCTGACCGGCTATTCTCGTTACCTATCGGTTGGGTTGAACCGGTTTCTTTGTCCGGATTTGCCACAAGTTGTGAGAAAACGTTGACCGTTGCAACATCACCAAGTGCTGCCTCAGAGATCGGAGCTGCAGCCTGTAATCCATCATCTGTAGGGATGGGTTCCGGCTGCCTAACTTGCGTTTCGGATTGGTTTTGTTCCGCTGATTGGTGAGGTGCTGGAGCTTGATTGGTTGTGTCTTTATCCGGCACAGTCGAAGCGGGAGTAGGTTCCTCACCGGGGAGACGCTGATTTTGAGCTGAATGCAAATGCAGATTTGCGTTCACCTGTTCGGACGAGACACCCTTGTCTTGCTGCAGATGGTAGTCATGTACCTTGTCGAGATGGTTATCTCTGGTGTCGAGCAATGCCGATTGTAGATAGCTGTCCGATGTCAGCGTCGTTTGCGACCCGGAATTTCCGCCGTCAGATGGGGCAGTCTTCTGCTGGCCCTGGTTTTCTGTATCGCTTGCCATTCGATCGATCACCCGCCCAATTGCCAATGAACAACATCAACGCCATCGTCGTTAACAAAGCGAAAAGTTACTCAGCGTCTTTAGGGGTTTGTGATGCAGAAATTCCGAATTTACTTCGTAAGGTAAACGCTTTTTAAACCGGAAGAGTTGAGTTTGAGTCAACACGCAGACGACTCTGGCGCAAACATGTTCAATTCAGTGTTTTCCTCCTTTTTTCTTCCTCGCTTGAAAGTGAGGCATTCACCTTCGGGAAACTGGATCACAGCACCTCGTTTGCCACGCGATGTCATCGTGGCATCGGTGTTTGCGAATGTTCTTGCGCTTGCACTGCCGCTTGCCATTTTGCAGGTCTATGATCGGGTTCTGCCAAACGCTTCGACGGATACGCTTCTTGTGCTGATGTCGGGAGTAATCTGCGTACTCGTTGTTGATGCGATGATCAAGATTGCACGCACCGCCGTTGTTGGCCGATTTGGCGCGAGTTTCAATCATCAGGCTCACAAGGAACTGTTCCGCCGTGTTCTCGATGCCAAGCCTGGACAGTTTGCAAAAACACCAGTCTCGGTTCAGGTGCATCAGCTGCGAGCATTGCAATCGATTTCAGACCACTATGGTGATCAAGGGCGGTTGCTGGCAATCGATTTACCGGCGGGTGGAATATTTCTCGCCGTCTTGATCTTTATTTCGGGGCCGTTGGCACTTGTGCCGGTTTGCCTCCTCGGCGTGTTTTTGATGTTCGCGGTAAACCGGAACCGGCTTCTACAGAAAGTGGTCGCTGAAAGAGCCGGCCAGGACGATCGCAAATCAGATTTCATCCTCGAAGTTTTGTCCGGAGCAAAGACCGTAAAGTCCCAGGCAATGGAAGCGCTGATCATGCGCCGTTTCGAACGCCTGCAAAGAGATACAGCGAGACTGAGCCAGAAATACATGCGCCTGTCCGGTCAGGCACGGGATGCATCTGCATTGTTCGGTACTATGACAACAGTTTTCGTTGTCTTATTTGGGGCCGTCATGGTCATCAATGGCAATTTCAGCATAGGTGGCGTGGCGGCCAGCACTCTGTTGTCGGGACAATTTGTTCAGCCGTTTTTGCGAGCAATCAATCAACTGACAGACATGCAACGCCTGAAGCACGACTACAATCAGGTTCAAAACCTGTTTGAATTGCCGGGTGTTGAGGCTCGGGCCGCCGAAGAATTTGAAACTGATGGGTCAATCGAACTGGTCGACGTTTCTGTCGAAGTCGGAAACGGAAAGCGAAAAGTCTTTTCCGGAGTGAACCTTTCAATCCCTCAGGGACAGTTCGTCGGTTTCATCGGTGCGGATGGCAGCGGTAAGTCCACGCTCATGAAGCTTCTGACCGGAGAGCAATCGCCAACTTCCGGTAAGGTGCGCCTCGGTGGACGGGATTTTGACGGTCCTTACAAAAATGCTCTCAGGCAAAGCGTTTCCTACGTCGACAATCAGACAGCCATTTTCAATGGCACGATCCTGGAAAACATAACCATGTTCGGTGCCGTGTCAGATATTGTTCATGCACGGATGGCTGCAAAGCTGATTGGTCTGGAAAAAGAAATCCATCTTTTGCCCAAAGGATATGAAACGCGTCTGGGGGCAGACCTGGGAGGGAAAGTACCCGCCGCCACATTGCAAAGAATTTGTATTGCAAGGGCGCTTGCAGGGGAACCAAGAATACTAATCCTTGATGAGGCTAACGCACAGCTGGACCAACAGGCAGACAGAGGCTTGATGGATGCTCTGAAGCGCCTGAGGGGGCATGTAACTGTTGTGATCGTCAGTCATCGACCGTCAATGCTCGCACTTGCCGATCAGCAATACGAGCTTCGCGACGGGCAAATTCACGTTTGTCAGACGCGGGAGATGTCCACCAAGGCGCAAACAGTGGGGATTTCGGCATGAGCAAGGCGTTGTTTGATCTCGATGATCTTCATGCCACCGACAATCCGGTTCACCGCCAATGGAACGATCTGTCGTCTGAAATGACTGCTTCCGCGGATGAAATCTCAGCATTTCAAAAGCTTGAGCTGGATGCTGCACCCGCAGAAAAATGTCTGATTCCGCTGCTCCAGGAAATGCACTGGCAAGGGAATGACCGTCTGTTGTTCGAAGCCTTGCCGCATTTTGACCGTATCGAAACCTTTCAGGAATTACGCACCGTCCTGAACCGGATCCATGTGCAAACCATAGCCTGCAAGACTGACGCGGTGGATCTCACACAAGCGCAACTTCCAAGTCTGCGTGTTTTAGAGGGTGACGTCCAAATTCTTGTCAGCAAAACCGAGACAGGAGAGTTTCGAGCCTTTTCCGGTCTGGAAGGGCAAGCGCTTATCCTGTCGCCAAGGGAAATTTCAAAATCAGAAATTTACCTGGTCTGCGATAAACGGGAGGATGAAAGTCAGGTCCAAAACAAGCGGAGTTGGTCCTCGACAGCTTCCAGGAAGTTCCGGAGCAGTATCTTGTCGATACTGGCGTTAGGCTTCGTGTTGAACGTCATCGCACTCGGCCCCCCTTTGTTCATCATGGCTATATACGACAAGGCGATGGGATCAAAATCCATCGATGTCCTGATCACCATGGCGGTTGGCGTCGCGATCATAATCGTCTGCGAATTTGCGCTGCGAAAGACCAAAAACCACCTGCAATCCTACTTGGGAGGGCGCATAGACGCGATCGTCGGCAACAGGACGTTCGAACGGATCTTGCACTTGCCGTATTCCATGTTATCCGAAGCACCTATCGGCACTCAGGTCATGCGCCTGCGATATTTCGACAGCGTCCGCGATATTTTTCAGAGCTCGCTGTTCAACGCGATTGTCGACATTCCGTTTTCATTGATTTTTATCACAGCCATTTTTCTTATCGGTGGACCGGTCGCACTACCGCCACTTGCTCTTTTGGTGATCTATGCTCTGATTGCCGTCTACGTGTTACCAAAAGTCCAGCGGGAAGTCGCAGCTGTCGGTGAACAAAAATCCAAGCTGAACAGTTTCATGATCGAAACCTTCAGAAATCAACGCGTGTTGCGCAATTTGTCAGTAGAAGATACGTGGCTTGACCGGTTTTCAACGCTTTCTGCAGACTTCAACAAACTGAACGTACATGCCCACCATCTAACTCATGTTCTTCAGACTGTTTCGCAAACACTGATGACGATCTGCGGGATTTTGGTTCTGGGGATTGGTGCGCTGCAGGCCATGAATGGTGACATGAGCCTTGGTGCTCTGATTGCGACGATGGCCTTGTCTTGGCGTGTTCTAAACCCGATGAACCAGGCATTCCTCAGCATTACGCAACTTGCACAGAGCAAGACTGTGATCGGTCAGATCAACAATCTGATGAAAACGCCGTTGGAACGCGAACCCGGACACCTTCCAAGGATCACAAGAGACATCAGGGGAGATCTGAAAATCTCCTCGCTGGTTCTCAGATATCCGGGAGCGACCGAGGCTTCGTTGAAAGGGGTCGAGCTGAACGTCAGGGATGGCGAATTGATTGCAGTCACGGGGCCGAGCGGTTCCGGGAAAACTGCTCTGTTTCAAGCCCTTACAGGACTGTTTCAGCCTCAGGTCGGGTCCATTCTATTCGATGGTCTGGATGTTCGTCAGCTGGATGCGGGGGAGTGGCGGTCCAAGATCGGTTATGCGCCGGATGATCTCGATTTCTTTTATGGAACCGTCAAACAGAATCTTTTGCTGTCTGATCCCGGGTGCAGCGACGAGAGACTACTGCAAATCACCGATGA
Organism: Roseibium sp.; assembly: GCF_025698965.1. GTDB lineage: Bacteria > Pseudomonadota > Alphaproteobacteria > Rhizobiales > Stappiaceae > Roseibium. The sequence continues at coordinate 5,207 of NZ_JAILWL010000060.1, read as the reverse complement.
ACTAGGCCTGCTGCCTTATTTGGCCGAAAATTTTCAAGGCCTGGAAACACGTCTGAATGGTGAAATACTCAAACTCATTCCGGACAACATGAAGCAGCGCATCGTGTTGGCAAGGGCCCTCATCAAGACGGTGCCGCTCTATCTTTTCGACAATCCCGGCACGCATCTTGATTTTGACGGTGACAAGAAATTCATGGCGATGATAGGCAACCTGCACGGCAAGTCGACGATCCTTATCAACACGCAGCGGCCAAGCCACATGAAAATGGCGGATCGCGTAGTTGTGTTGAAGTCAGGGCAGATTGCGATGATTGGGACACCTGATCAGGTTATTCCCGTTCTCATGGGCGCAAGTGCAAAGGCAAGCTAAGGAATTGCTATTCGAGGTCCAGGATACGAAGTGCGCCCGGCAAAGTGGCGCACCTCGTCTCGTCTCCTAAGAAGCGTTTCCTGGACGGATATCCTCAACAGCTTGCTGAAACGCCGGACCGGCGAGAATTGCATCCGCATAAGCGTGCCCGAGGACCTGTCCGGACGTTACATCCATGGGATAGTGGACGCCGGCTATCACTCTGCCATGTCCGATCCGGTTCGCCAGATCCATCAATTCATCCGTCTTCTCCGGAAAAACCTCCGCCAGGAGGCGTGCATAGACAACAGCCCGGATGGAATGGCCGCTGGGATACGATGCAACGGGTCTCGCGTCTCCCAGAGGCTCCACCGCAGCATTGATTTCGAAGGGCCGTGGATAGTCGTAAACAGCCTTGACCGCATCATAGTCTGTTCGGACCTCGTTGATGGCACCGTCAATCAGTGCCTTCATTGCGGGCCCGTTCACTTCGAACATGGCTTCACCTACTACCGGTGCGAACCGTTCAACATTGAGGGTGGTTTCCGCAAACTCGGACTGTTCCGGTGTTCGGGTCTCCTGAAGCCAAAGAACGGTCGACATTTCTTCGTGGAATTTGGGTGTGCCGAGGGCAGGTGGCGTGGAGATTTTGCTTTGCGCTTCAACAGCATTTTCGGGGAGCAGTGTTGCAGTCGAAGACGCCGCTTGCGCAGACGTCGTCGCAGCTGCAACGATGATCGCAATCGCGGTAAGAGTTCCAGTCAATCTCTTCATCTCGGGCTTCCTCCACTCAACACGAAAACAAGATGAAACGGGTTTTCACTTGTATGAGAGATGATGTGGAGCGAGGAGTATTCAAATTAAGAATTTGTAACTAATGCTTCCGTGTATCCGAAATACATGTAGAGGTATATTTTTAATACTGATCATTACATTCAATAAAACGTATAGGTTCGGAAAAATTGGACCGGGTTGAATATTGGTGTTATGAAGTAGCCAATTTACTCTTCTGCGTTATCATTCAGAGCTCCACAAAGAGAGCCAACAGGCATTGCGCCAATTTTACCCATTTCGACTGATGTGCAAATCCGGTATGAAAGCCTCATGCGTAGATTACTGATCGCATTGTTGCTTCTCGTCTTTGCTGGCATCCATTCGGTCGCCGCGATGAGTCCTGTTGAACCCGATACGGTGGTGGTATCCGCAAACTCGTTACATCCTGAGGGCGACCTGAATACAGATGCAAGTGCTGGTATTTCCCATCACGCACAGTGCTGTGACTTTGCGAACAAGTCAGGCGGTACGGGAAAGATCTCGAATTGCAGTGCTGATTGCGCCTCATTCAAGGTCGAAGACTTCATTCATCAGTTTGCATCCGAGTGCGTCCTGGAGACAACTCCGTTGCCGGGACTGACGGATTTTTCTCCCGTCCCGCAAGACCGACCTCCCAAGAAAGGCTGACACTTCGTTCCGGGGCAGCCGTCATGATGCTCCGGTCTGTCAGTTTTTTGGAAGGTCGAACGAAAGTCCGGATTTTGGCCGGTTTGCACCACTGCAATCGTTCGCCTTGATGTGAAGGTGAATTTTCAATGAGAACTCTGAAAAGTCGCAACGGTGAACAGGTGACTGTCCCGATTGTCCTGCCGATCTCTACCAGGTCGGGGGACCGGAAACCCATTCTTCGAGGGAACAGCTTGTTCATGATGGCTTGTTGCGTCGCCATGGTCGCAGGTACAGGCATCCTGCTGTTGTCAGCACCCGCCGGTCAGGCGCTCGGTAAAACACTGATGCTTGCGACACCGATGCTCGGTTGCCTTGGAATGCATGTGCTGATGCATCGCTTTATGGGAAAATCCTGTCATGCGCCGTCAAGAAAGGAGAAGCAAGATGACTAATCGCTCGCTGGTTCTGTTCCCACTCATCGGTCTTTTGACCAATTTGCCGTCAGCTTCTGCCGATGAAGCCAAGACAATAACTGTCTATAAAACACCTTGGTGCGGCTGCTGCGAAGCCTGGTCGGATGCCATGAAGGCGGCAGGGTTTCATGTAGTGACAGAGAATATGGAAGATCTGACTGCTATCAAAAAACAGGCAGGGGTTCCCGAGGACCTGCAGGCCTGTCATACAGCCGTGGTAGGCGGCGATCGAAAATATGTCGTCGAGGGTCATGTGCCGCTTGAGGCGATCAGCAAGATGATGACTGAACGCCCCGATATTCGCGGACTGGCAGTTCCGGGCATGCCTCAAGGCTCGTTGGGAATGGGGTATGACCCTTCTGCGGTCTACACCGTATTCGCTATTGGGATGAGCCCGGGTGAAACGCCGGAGCCTTATCTGACAACAGGCGACTAGCGTTCTTCAGGTGTCTTTTGAACAGGGCACTTAATTATCGAAGGGGGCGAGCTCTTTGAGCTTCGCCCTCAATCCCAAAGAACTTTGTTGCCTTCGATTGAACCGCACGATGAAAAAAGCCCTCATAATTTGGTCCTTCCTGTTCGGTGCTCTGATTCTTGCCGTTCTGGTTTTCGGTTACTTCGCCTCACTTCCTACTGCTCCAAACTCGCATTCAGGCCGTATCGTTTTGCGAGCAAATGACAGGGCAGTGGTAGCCAGGGGGGCAGAAATCTACGTTGAAAACTGCGCGTCCTGTCACGGAGCAGACCTCAAGGGAGAGCCTAACTGGCAGACCGAAAATCCGGATGGTTCCTGGCCGGCACCGCCACATGATGCAAGCGGGCATACTTGGCACCATGCTGACGAGCTGCTCTTCACAATCACAAAATACGGGACTGCCGAAGCTCTCGACATACAGGAGTATGTTTCAAACATGCCAAAGTTTGGGAAAACACTTGGCGACGAGGAAATCATCGCGGTGCTTTCCTGGATCAAAGCCCAATGGCCGGACGAAATCAGACAACAGCACGATGCTCTGAACGAGCAGGTGCGTCGTGCCAGATAGTTTGTCGATGTTTCTGGTATTGCCGCGGGTATTGTCGGGTATGCCAACACGCCCACTTCTTGACTGGTCAATCCTCACGAACAAGCGTTTGTGCTTTCCGGCGGGCGCTTGGGGAGGCACCAAATCTGGATTTATAAACTTTTGCAAAATGCGCTTGATTTATGAAACCTGCAGTCATTGCAACTTCAACGAAGGGCAATCGGGTTTTGCGGACGAGTTCGTCCGCCTTTCGCAGACGAATATCCATGTAACACTGCATGACCCCCTTGCCGAACTGTTCTTCAAATCGTCGCAATAGCTGACGCCTGCCAAGCCCCGTAAGCATCGCAATCTGATCCAGACTCAAGGGATCGGCAATATGGTTTTCCATCAATTCGAGTGCGCTGACGACCGCCATGTGAAGGTGCGTCTTGCCTTCGGAAAACCCGGATCTTTGCGGATCTTCCGCACTTCTGACACCGGTGTGAATGCACCAATCGCTCACGGACCTTGCAAGCTCGCTTCCATGTGCCGACTGTATCAGCGCGTGCATCATGTCGAGCGGCGCGACACCACCCGCGCAAGTGTAGCGGTCGCGGTCGATAATGAAGAGGCGTCGTTCCATCAGGAACCGGTCCGACAGTGCACGCAGTTCTTCAAAATGTTCCCAGTGAACCGTGAAGCGGCGACCTTCCAGCACACCGGCTTTCGCAAGAAGAACCGCGCCACCCGAAATGCCGCCAAGCGCGGTGCCATGCGCGGCCAGAGCGCGTAATTTTCCAAGTAGCTGCGGGTCCCGAACGGACATGGGATTTCCACCCGCGACCACAAAAAGGATATCAAGATCCGTACCATGCCGGGGCAGCGGTTCAGTATCGAACGATGCCCCACAGGATGCGGACATTCGACCGCCATCCTTTGATAGATACCGAATTCCGTAGAGCTCCGTTCCGGACAGCAGATTTGCAGCCCTGAGTGGCTCAATCGATGCCGCTGAAGACATTAGGGCAAAACCATCAACAAACAGAAAGCCAAACGTTTGACGTGATCCGTATTCCAACACAAGACTCTCTTAGATGACACTTTTGAAATATAATAAGACAGAATTAGAAAAACTAGAAATCTGAATTGCGCCACACTCATAAAAATTCTGACATGAGGACACTGTGACTTATTCCGGTTTCAGACTGATCAAGGAGGCTTTGACGGGCCACAAGGGGTGGAAACCCGTCTGGCGCGATCCCGACCCCAAACCTGCGTATGATTTTGTCATTATCGGTGGTGGCGGCCATGGACTCGCAACCGCGCATTACCTTGCAAAGGTTTACAAGAAATCGCGGATCGCGGTTCTTGAAAAGGGATGGATCGGAGGGGGAAATGTTGGCCGAAACACAACAATTATCCGCTCCAATTACCTGCTTCCCGGCAACGAGCCATTTTACGAGTATTCCCTGAAATTATGGGAAAATCTGGAACAGGATCTGAATTACAACGCCATGGTCAGCCAGCGTGGGATCATGAACCTGATCCATACCGACGCGCAGAGAGACGCCTACCGCCGGCGCGGCAACGCAATGATCCTTCATGGATCCGATGCGGAACTACTGGATGCAGACGGCGTTCGCCGAGAGGCGCCATTTCTGAATTTCGATAGTGCCAGGTTCCCGATCAAGGGAGCGCTGATGCATCGACGTGGTGGCACGGTGCGCCACGACGCGGTCGCCTGGGGCTATGCCCGATCCGCCGACCGGCATGGTGTTGATATTATTCAGAACTGCGAGGTCACCGGTTTTCGTATCGAAAACGGCAAGATCCAGGGTGTTGAGACGACACGGGGATATATCGCGTCAGGCAAGGTTGGCGTCGCCGTCGCAGGGTCTTCCGGGAAAGTCATGTCTTACGCAGACCTCAGATTGCCGA
>NZ_JAILWL010000006.1 GCF_025698965.1 Roseibium sp. | reverse complement strand
GAAGGTTTCCGCCCTCGTTCTTATCCGTTCAGGATGGCACCGGCCGGTGCTTCCTCCTCAACGGCTTCGGCTTCTTCGACGACTTCTTCTTCGTCTTCGTCTTCCTCTGCCGCCGCAGCCTGTGCTGCCAGTTCTTCCTCGGTAATCCAGCCTGCCGCCAGACGTGCTGCCATCACCATGTTTTCCGCATCTGCCCGGGAAACGTCGAAGCCGGACAAAGACCCTTCAAAACGTTTGGTCTCGCCATCCTTGCGTTCGGTCCAGCCGACAAGGTCGTCGGCGGCGCAACCCGCAAGATCTTCCATCGACTTGATTTCGTCCTTGCCCAGAGCAACGAGCATGGCCATCGTCAGGCCATCAATAGAACGGAGTTCATCGGAAACACCGAGCGCCTGACGCTCTTCGTCGAGCTTTGCTTCCAGCTCATTCAGATAATCCCGCGCACGCGCCTGAATTTCCACTGCCGTGTCGTCGTCGAAGCCCTCGATCATGGAGATTTCCTCGATCTCCACATAGGCGACTTCCTCAACGGAGGTGAAGCCTTCGGTCGCCAGCAGCTGGCCAACCATCTCGTCGACATTGAGTGCTTCCATGAACAGGTTGGAGCGTTCCTGGAATTCCTTCTGACGGCGGTCGGATTCTTCCTGCTCCGTCATGATATCGATGGCCCAGCCGGTCAGCTGAGAGGCAAGACGTACATTCTGACCACGACGGCCGATCGCAAGAGACAGTTGGTCATCGGGAACGACAACTTCAATACGTTCCGCGTCTTCGTCCAACACGACTTTGGCCACTTCCGCAGGCTGCAGCGCATTGACGATGAATGTCGCCGGCTCTTCGTTCCACGGGATGATGTCGATTTTTTCGCCCTGCAGTTCACCGACCACAGCCTGAACGCGACTGCCGCGCATACCCACACAGGCACCGACCGGATCGATGGAACTGTCCTTGGAAATAACGGCGATCTTTGCGCGAGATCCCGGGTCACGTGCAACCGATTTGATCTCGATGACACCGTCGTAGATTTCAGGAACCTCCTGAGCGAACAGTTTGGCCATGAATTGCGGATGGGTCCGTGACAGGAAGATCTGCGGTCCACGCTGCTCGCGGCGGACATCGTAGATAATGGCGCGAATGCGGTCACCGGTCCGGAAAATTTCACGGGGAATCAATTCGTCACGGCGCACGATGCCTTCACCGCGACCAAGATCAACAATGACATTCCCGTATTCAGCACGTTTGACGACGCCATTGATGACTTCGCCAACGCGATCCTTGAATTCTTCATACTGGCGGTCACGCTCGGCTTCGCGCACTTTCTGCACGATCACCTGTTTTGCGGACTGTGCGGCAATACGGCCGAAGTCGAGCGGCGGCAGCGGCTCGGCAATAAAGTCGCCAAGGCTCGCTTCCGGGTTCCGGGCCTGCGCATCGGCCAGGGAAATCTCCGTGGAGACATTTTCGACCGTTTCAACAACCTGGAGCAGACGCTGCAGGCGGATCTCACCGGTCTTCGGATTGATCTCGGCACGGACTTCCGTCTCCGTGCCGTAGCGGGAGCGGGCCGCCTTCTGGATCGCATCTTCCATCGCGTTGATGACGATCATCCGGTCGATCGATTTTTCCCGTGCGACCGCATCAGCGATTTGCAGCAGTTCCAACCGGTTCGCGCTGATTGCCATATTCCACTCCTCTTGCGCCAAATGCCGTCTTCCGGTCTTTATCGGCGCGTTTCCTTTTGCCGCTAAGCCTTATGCCTAGTTGGGCGTGTTGTCCTGTGTCAGTTCCTCTTCCTGGCCGCGGGCGGCCAGCGCCGCCTTTTCTGCCTGGAGAGCTGCGGTAATCAAATCGTCGGTGAGGACAAGTTTCGCTTCGCCGATGTTTTCCAACGGCAAGGCTGCAAGATCGTCTTCACCCTCGCGGGAATCGGGCAAACGCACTTTCGCTGTCCCGTTTTCCGCGCCAAGCAAGGTTCCCCGGAACCGTTTGCGGCCATCGACCATGACGGCCATCTCGACCTTCAATTCATGTCCGGACCAGCGATTGAAATCGCCTTCACGAACAAGAGGACGGTCAATTCCCGGAGAAGAGACTTCAAGATGATAGGCCCGATTGATCGGGTCTTCGACATCAAGAGCAGGAGAAACCGCACGGCTGATCGTTTCACAATCCTCAACCGTCATGGTGCCATCAGGTCGCTCAGCCATGATCTGCAGCGTGCAGCCATTGGCCGCGCTGATCTTGGTGCGCACGAGACGATAGCCGAGATCTTCAATGACCGGCTCCACAATCGCTGCAACTCGGGCATCCAGCCCTTGTTCCGTAACAATTCTAGGTTCGTGTGCGCTCACACTTGGCTCCTGTTTAAAACCGTTTCCGGTTCTTAAGCATCAGATGCGCCTGATTGTCGATTTACATAAGGCAATCCTGCTTGATTCATCAGTTTCGGCCTCTGATTAAGCAAAAAAGAGCGGGTCCCCGTTGGGCCCACTCTCAAAATGCTCAGATAAGCCGTTTGAGGTGAAACACCGGCTGTATAACGCCAAAGCTGGCAAAAAGGCAAGAGCCTCAATCCGAATCCCTCAAAGAAGTTACCGCGCGATGCCCCAAGCACCGGAAACCGGCATTCCTCAAACTCTCAGGAAGGTCAGATAACGGCCGACGCGGCCCTCCCGGACCGCCTTGGCCTCGTAACGAGTTCCGGGCCAGCCGTCCCAGGGTGTCTGCCAGTCGCCGGCGGTTTCCGCCTGCCATTCAAAGGCCTCGTGGTCCCGGCAGTGGCGCAGGGTCCAGTCGATATATGTGTCGATGTCGCTGGCAAAGCGGAACTCACAGCCCGGCTTGATCGCACGGGCATAGCGGGACAGGTTCTGCTCATTGATGAAGCGGCGCTTCCAATGGCGTTTCTTCGGCCAGGGATCCGGATAAAGCTGATAGGCGAGATCAAGAGATGCCTCCGGCAACCAGTCCAGAACGTTGACCGCATCATCATCATAGAGACGGACATTCTGCAGCCCCTCCTCGACCACGGCGGTGACAGCCTTCGCCATGCTGCCGACAAAGGGCTCAATGCCGATAAATCCGGTTTGCGGCGAAGTGCGGGCTCTGTGCAGCAAGTGCTCACCGCCGCCAAAACCGACTTCCAGGCAGACCGTCTTCACATCCGCATCAAACAAATCCTTCACGTCCCCCGGGGCGGGTTTGGTCAGATCCAATGCCAGGCGCGGCAACTCGTTTTCCATCAGCGCCTCTCGGCGCGGGCTGAGCGGCTTGCCTTTGCGGCGGCCGAAAAAGGAACCTTCGTATCGGTCTGTCATCTTCTTAAACTGCAGATCGCCGGTACTTGACCGGCGATCTCTTTCACATCCTGTCATTCACCACTTTGCGGCACCACATAAGCGGCACCACTTACCCGGATTGCTTATCCGGCAAGTGGGCGCAACGCGTCAACCAGATCGGTTTTCTCCCAGGAGAACCCACCATCAGCATCCGGCTTGCGCCCGAAGTGACCATAAGCAGCGGTGCGCTCGTAGATCGGATTGTTGAGCTTGAGGTGTTCGCGGATACCGCGCGGGCTCAGCCCCATCACGTCGCGCAAGGTGGATTCCAGCCGCGCCTCATCGCAGCGTCCGGTGCCGTGAAGATCCACATAGACCGACAGCGGATCCGATACACCGATGGCGTATGACAGCTGAATAGTGCAGCGGTCGGCAAGTTCGGCAGCAACAACGTTCTTGGCCAGATAGCGCGCCGCATAGGCCGCGGAGCGGTCCACCTTGGTCGGATCCTTGCCGGAGAAGGCGCCGCCGCCATGGGGTGCGGCACCACCATAGGTGTCGACGATGATCTTTCGACCGGTCAAACCCGCGTCACCGTCCGGACCACCAATCACGAAAGCTCCGGTCGGGTTCACGTGCCAGGCCGTCTCACCGGAAATCCAACCTTCCGGCAGCGCCTGGCGAATATAGGGTTCAACGATTTTCTTGACGTCGGAGGACGTCAAGGCCGGGTCCAGATGCTGAGTCGACAGAACGATGGATGTCGCGCCAACAGGTTTGCCGTTTTCGTAGCGAACCGTCACCTGGCTCTTTGCGTCCGGACCAAGAACCGGTTCTTTACCGGATTTACGGGCCTCGGCCAAAAGCTGAAGGATCTTGTGTGAATAGAGAATCGGCGCCGGCATCAATTCTTCGGTTTCACGGCAGGCGTAACCGAACATGATGCCCTGGTCACCAGCACCTTCGTCCTTGTTGCCGCCCGCATCAACGCCTTGTGCGATATGCGCTGACTGTGCGTGCAGGTGGACGGCGATATCGCAGTTTTCCCAATGGAAACCATCCTGCTCATAACCGATGTCTTTCACCGCCATGCGGGCCAGATGGGCAAGGTATTCGTTTGTGATGCTTGCAGGACCACGGGTCTCGCCCGCGATGACAATGCGGTTGGTCGTTGCCAGCGTTTCACAGGCGACACGGGCTTCCGGCATTTCACGCAGATATGCGTCGACGACTGCATCCGAAATACGGTCGCAAACTTTATCAGGATGTCCTTCGGACACGGATTCTGAAGTGAAGAGATAATTTTGACGTGCCATTGGCGATCGTCCTTCTGGGAATGAATAAGACAGAAGCGGCGAATGACATCGCCGCTTCTGCTGCATCAATCTTAGAAGTTTATCGTCACGTCAAGCGTGAGAACGAAATTTATCAGTCATCACCGGCCAGGGACCGGACAAGATCAACGATCCGGCGGCGGACTTTCGGGTCTTCGATACGTACAAACGCCTTGTTGAGAGACAGGCCTTCGGAAGAAGACAGGAAATCGACGACATAGGATGTCGGCTGGGTTTCTCCGAAGCCTTCTGCTTCTTCCGGTGTTCCCGGCGCGTCTTCAAAGAAGAAGGAAACCGGCACTTTCAGGATTGTGGCGATGTGCTGCAACCGGCTAGCGCCGATCCGGTTGGTGCCTTTTTCGTATTTCTGAATCTGCTGGAAGGTGATGCCGAGGGCCTCACCCAGTTTTTCCTGGCTCATGCCAAGCATCATCCGTCTCAGACGGACACGGCTGCCAACATGAATATCGATCGGATTTGGAGACTTCTTACTGGGCATCTGCGTCGCTCTTTCTTTTTTCTTGCGGCGAATGTCCGCTCGTTTCGTCTGCACAAGCGCCCTAGTGTCCTCCCACAAAGACCCAAGAGATAGGAAGATTGCCCGCAACCCACCACTTGCACATGAAGCAGTTTTCAATCTGCTATTTCACGGTTGTATCACACTTTCTTCACTCAACTCAAATAAAAAATATCAATTTATGCGCGAGTCTCGGTTGTATCTCGTTATTGATGAAAATACCAATACACAAACTGAAATAATCAGGACTGGTAGATCCCCAGTTGTGCTGTAGAGGGGTTTTGCAATCTTTTGAGGTAACTTTCCGTCAATTATCCCTTTTTCAAAAATCGCAAGTTCTTCAACCACAACACCCGTACCATCTACGATTGCGGATATTCCCGTGTTTGCCGCCCGGATCAAAGGCAGCCCCGATTCAATTGCCCTGAAGCGTGCCTGAGCAAAATGCTGATACGGCCCCGGCGTGCGTCCGAACCAGGCATCGTTGGTGACGTTGAGCAAAAAGGCAGCGTCCCCGTGTGCCCGGGAAAGCGCTCCCGGAAAAATCGCCTCATAGCAAATCAACGGCAAAAACCCGGCACCGCCGGAGGTTTCCAGCAACCGCCTTTGATACCCGGGTTCAAAACCGGAAATTGGCCCGGCAAGATTTGAAATGCCGAGCCGCTCCAGCAGTCCCCTTAGTGGAACGTATTCACCAAAGGGAACCAGGCGGACTTTGTCATAAATTCCGCGCACGGTACCATCGTTGCCAATTGCAAAGACGCTGTTGAAGTAATCGGTCCCCCTTGGGCTGGCTTCAGTTCGAATGGCACCCGTGACAAGTTCGGTCTCCGCACCAAGCACCTTGCCGATCCTGAAGAGCGCACCCGGCTCCTGCGTCAACAGAAACGGCAACGCCGACTCCGGCCAGATCACCAGCCGCGACTGACCGATCCTTGCTGCACCTCCCAGCGGCGCTGCGGTCATGTCCAGATAGGTCTGAAAGATCCCGTCGCGCAGCTCCGGCCGCCATTTGTCCTGCTGGTCGATTGACGGTTGAATGATCCGTATATCCAGATCGGCGAAGCGCTGTTCCGTCGTTACGAGACGTACCGCGCCAAAGCCTGCCATCAGGACAAGGACCGCGGCCGCCGCCGCCACGACGGCCAGTCTGTGGCGCATCGGTTTTGAATCCGCCAGCACCGACGGCGCCGAAGAAATCGCCACCACCAGAAACGTAAGGCCGTAAATACCGACCAGGCTGGCAGACTGCGCCAACGACAGATAGTCGGCAATTCCATATCCGAACGTGTTCCAGGGAAACCCGGTCAACACATGACCACGCAACCAGTCCGACAGGGTCAAGCCCGCTGCGAGCAGCAAGATCCTGTGGAACCGGTCGCTCCAGAACAAGGCGGCAATCGAGACGCCGAGACCGGTAAAAAGAGCAAGACCGACCGGCATGGACAGAACTGCAAATGGCATCAGCCAGGCGAATTTTTCCGCCTCCACCAGAAAGGCCGACCCAATCCACCAAAGGCTGGACAGGAAATATCCGAAGCCAAACAGCCAACCGAACGCAAATCCCGCCCAAGCTCGTCTGAGCAACCGGCCCGGTCCCGGCTCAATGGCGCCATCGAGCATCCAGACAAGGCAGGGAAAGGTCAGAAGAAGAACCGGTGCGAAGCCGTATGGAGGCAATGCGAACGCGGTCAGCGCACCGACAATCACGCATAGCAACCGGCGCTGCCAGCCCCATGCCAATAAAAATGTATTTGGCAGGACCGACAGCCGTTCCAGAAACGTATTCATTATTACCAATCCCTTGTATTACAGGTCAGGAGGATTGGCGGCTCGCGACTGGCCGGTCAAGGTTTATTGTCAAATGCTGACGGCCACGCACAAAATCGTCTGTCGGCGGTCGAGCAATGCCTATGCGGCGCCCGTCGCTCCTGCGAACGATCCCGCACAGGATCGATCAAAAGCGCCGACGCCGCAGCGGACGCCCCGGACCTGAATACTGTCTTGATATCAGGAGCTTCTCACAGACACCGAAGAGCGATCGGACGTCGGGTCCGTCTCCGCTTCGCCTAAAGCATCATTTGACGGCATGCCGGGTCGCTTCGGACGCCTGCGCAAATCCTGCTGCCGGGTTTCAGCCCGTCGACGACGGATTTTCAAGCGCTTGATTCGCCTCGGATCGGCGTCCATTATTTCAAATTCGTAACCGGGAACTTCATTCGGAACGAATACAAGTTCCCCGCGCACAGGCACCCTGCCGACGGACACGTAGAGCAACCCTCCAAGCGTGTCGACATCTTCGGAAACCTTGTCTTTCGCCAGATGCGTTCCAAGCGCTTCGTCCAGATCTTCCAGCGGGAGACGCGGATCAGCAATCCAGATACCGTCACCTGCCGTGGCGAGCATCTCTTCTTCGTCTTCATCGTGCTCGTCTTCGATATCACCGACGACTTCTTCGACCAGATCCTCCAAAGAGACAAGGCCGTCGGTGCCGCCATATTCATCGATAACAAGCGCCATCTGGATCCGACCGGCCTGCATCTTGGCCATCAGATCGGTTGCCGGCATGGACGGAGGAACAAACAACAGATCCCTGAGCAGATCGGTTTCCTTGAGCGTGACCGACAGATCGACGCAGGACAAATCCAGGTCCGGAAGGTTGTGCCCCTTGCGGCTCACGCCGTTTTCCATTGATCTGGGATCTGCAAGTTCCACAGTGCTGTTGTCCACAGCAGTTGCAATGCGGCGTGATGCACCACGTTCGGCTATGAACGCCATCAGATCCTTGATGTGAACCATGCCGCGCGGATCGTCCAGGGTATCCTCGTAAACAGGCATGCGGGAATGGCCGCTCTTCTGGAACAGTTCCATCACCCGGCTGAGGCTGGTGTCCAGGTCAACGGCGTCGATGTCGGCCCGAGGGATCATCACATCATCGACCCTGAGTTCGCGCAGACGCAGAATGTTGCCAAGCAACATGCGCTCTTCCGGCGAGAAAGCCGCGTCACCGCCGACCTCGCGTGCGAGCTCATCCTGCAGATTCTCGCGTAGGCTCGAAGACTGTCGGCCCAAGCGCAGGACGCGTTTGAGATTTTCAAGAAGGGCCGCAGATCGCTGCGGCTTCGTCTGTTGCGGGTCTTCCCCGTCCTGAGACTGTCCGGCGGTTGCGGCCTTCGGCTCGCTTGCCGGACTTTGCGGTTCAACTGCGCTCATCATCCATCAATATAAGAACTATATGCCCCATGATGCCACTTAATCGCCGTCAGCCACAAGAGGTCTGTCCGCGTAAGGGTCACCGATGCCTATAACAGCCAAAATGGCTTTCTCAAGGCTTTCCATCAGCTCTGCTTCCTCATTTTCCTGATGATCATAGTCGAAAAGATGAAGCAAACCATGAACGGTCAAATGGGAAAGATGATCGGAGAAATCAACTCCCATCTCTTCTGATTCCCTGACAACGGTTTCCCGGGCAAAAACGATATCACCCAGAAGCGGACCATAGACTTCCCCCTGCGGGTCGCTGCCAGGAAAGGAAAGAACATTCGTTGGCTTGTCCTTGTCCCGCCACTGTTTATTCAGTTTTCGAATGGACGCATCATCGGTAAAAAGAAGTGAAACTTCCGTGTTTTCAACAACTTCAAGATCCGCATTCGAAAAAGCGGCCGAGATCGCACGCGCGGCCAGATCCTTCAGCCAACGCTCCTCGGGCCAGTCTCCCGCCTCGACAGTGAGGTCGACGACGAACCCTTCCGGCAAGGTTTCAGACATCGGGTTTCACGTTGTTCATTGGGCTGCGGCTTTCCGGCTGCGCGGGGGATTGCCCCCCTGATCCGCTTCCGGTTGGCGTTCGGCATACCGGCGTTCGCGGGCTTCGGATTCCTCCCGCGACGCATTGTCATATGCGGTCACGATGCGTCCAACCAGCTCGTGACGGACAACATCCGTCTCGTTGAAACGGATATGCGCCACAGCCGGAATGTCCGTCAGAAGCCCCAAAGCCTCTCTGAGACCCGACTTCTGGCCTGCTGGCAGGTCAATCTGGCTCGGATCACCGGTGACAATCATTTTCGAGCCGTCGCCAAGGCGCGTCAGGAACATTTTCATCTGCATCGACGTCGTGTTCTGCGCTTCGTCGAGCAGAACCACGGCATTCGACAGGGTACGTCCGCGCATAAACGCAAGAGGCGCGACTTCGATCATACCGGACTGCAATCCGCGATCCACTTTCTCCGCCGGCATCATCTCATAGAGAGCGTCGTAAATCGGGCGCAGATAGGGATCGACCTTGTCCTTCATTTCACCCGGCAGAAAGCCCAGGCGTTCGCCGGCTTCAACCGCCGGCCGGGACAGGATGAGCCGTGCAACATCACCACGTTCCAGCAGGGCTGCGGCATAGGCGACCGCCAGAAACGTTTTACCGGTTCCCGCAGGTCCGGTGCCGAAGATCAGGTCGGCCCGGTCCATGGACCGGATATAGGCGTCCTGCGTTGGCGTCCGGGCCACAATCGTTTTGCGACGCGTGGCAATCTGCGCAAATGCCAGTCGGGATTTTGGCTCCAATGTCGGCAGCGGCAACTGGGCTTCGGCCGCAGCAGCCATGCGCAGGGCCCCGTCAACATCGCCGGGGTGGATTTCCTGTCCCTGCAGCAGACGCTGGTAAAGAGCCTCAAGCGCGGTGCGTGCCTGAGCACAACCGGCCTGCGGTCCTTTCAACGTGACCTGATTGCCCCGAGCAATGGCATCGACCCCAAGGCGCTGTTCGATCAGCGCCAGGTTCTGGTCAAACTGCCCGAACAGGTCACCAATCAACCGGTTGTCTTCAAATGCCAGGACAATATGGGTCATGTCAGATGCAGAAGCGGCAGGACCGGATTGGTCCGAAGACTTACGGGAAGAAGATTGGCTGTCGCGCGTCAAATGACGTCTCCTTTAGACCGCCGAGGCCGGGATGGCCCCGGAAATAGCAGTATCATCTTGCCCGGCATTCAGCCTCCCGAACAGCGAATTAGATCCGATCTTGACGATTTCCACCGCTTGTATGCTGCCGATCATATGTTCCGGCGCATCAATCTGCACCGGTTGTAACCAGGGTGATTTGCCGACCAGCTGCCCTGCGTTCCGGCCCTTCTTTTCCAAAAGGACGTCACAAGTCATGCCCAGCCTGGAGGCATTGAAGGCCTTCTGCTGGTCGCTCACCAGCGCCTGCAATTCTGCCAGCCTCGCGGACTTCACATCTTCAGGCACCTGGTCATCCATTGTAGCACCCGGCGTTCCGGGACGCTGGCTGTATTTGAAGGAAAACGCGGAGCCGTAGCCGACACGCCGGATCAGATCCATCGTATCTTCAAAATCCTGATCCGTTTCCCCCGGGAAACCCACGATAAAGTCACCTGAGAGCGCAATATCAGGGGATGCTTCGCGGATACGATCGAGCAGCCGGAAATAATCGTCGCGAGTATGACGCCGGTTCATCGATTTCAAGATCTTGTCGGACCCGGATTGTACAGGCAGATGCAGGTAAGGCATCAGGCTTTTCAAATCCCGATGCGCCTCAATGAGATCATCATCCATGTCGCGGGGGTGACTTGTCGTATAGCGCAGCCGGTCAAGGCCTTCGATCTCGGCAAGCCGCCTTAACAATTGCCCAAGGCCCCAGGTAGCTCCATCGGATGCTTCGCCGTGATAGGCGTTGACGTTCTGACCCAACAACGTGACTTCGCGAACTCCGCCAGAAGCCATTGTTTCGGCTTCGCTGACGATCTGCTCCACCGAACGGGATACTTCAGCACCGCGGGTATAGGGCACAACGCAGAAAGTGCAGAATTTATCGCACCCTTCCTGCACCGTCAGAAAAGCCGCGGGCGGACGCTTCCGAACCGGTTTTTCCGCACGTTCCGACAGATGATTGAACTTCGCATCGATATCGAATTCGGTTTCGACGATCTTCGTTCCCTGTCGCGCCTTGTCCAGAAGCGAGGGCAGCTGATGATAGCTCTGCGGACCGACAACCAGATCGACAATCGGTGCTCGCCGGGAGATTTCCTCACCTTCCGCCTGAGCAACACAGCCAGCAACACCGACCATCATCTCCCTGCCGGATCGGGCACGTTCTTCCTTCACCTTCCGAATACGGCCCAGTTCCGAATAAACCTTTTCGGCAGCCTTTTCGCGAATATGGCAGGTATTGAGAATGACCAGATCGGCGTCTTCCATGTCGTCCGTCGACTGAAACCCTTCTGGGGCCAACACGTCGGTCATGCGTTCACTGTCGTAAACGTTCATCTGGCAGCCATAGGTGCGCACAAACACCTTGCGGGTGTTGGCGCCGCTCTCTTTGGCTTTATTTTCTTTCAAGGCAACGGCTGACGGGGTCGTTTCCTGTTCTGCTTCCGGGCGGCTTGTCATTCGCTCCTCATGGCCGTTCTTTGCGGCCGTGTTGTCCTGATATCGAGTGCCCTGGCGACGGTGTTCTTTCTTGTCCGTCTTGCGCCTCGTTTCGTGCACAGCCTTTACTGGCGGCAGTATTCCAAATTCAGGCGCCAGCTTTAACGGTTTTTTCCTCGTTTGAGAAGAACTCCGGTGATTCGAAATCACCTGAATCTCCGCCCTCGACGGATTCCGGCTTCTCGACAGGCTTTTTCAGCAGCGATGCAACGGTCATGGCCCTTACCTCGGCCTCCAATCGACGGGTAAGAGCCTTTCGATCAGTGGAGCGGTCGACAAGAACCGGTTCCCCCCAGCGGATAACGACATCAAGCGCTCCGCGGGTGAATATGCCCCACAAATGTCCGGCCAGTTCCATGTCGCCATACCAGGCGACATGGGGGCGATGAGCCCTGCCCATCGGCAGACCGTAAAAACCCTGATAGGCGATGGACAGAGGCTGTACCCAGACATTCGATCCGTTTTCCTGGCCGACCGCCCTGGTTGCAGCTCCAAGGAGGGCTGAACGAAACGGAAGAACGCAGTTGCCGTCATTCGATGTTCCCTCCGCAAACAGCACCATTGCGTCCCCTTCTGCCATGCGCTCCGCAATGGCGTCGGCAACCTGTGCTGTTTCGGACCGTTTGGTTCTGTTCACAAAGACAGTGCGTTGCAGTTTTGCGAAAAGTCCGAATATCGGCCATCCCGAGACTTCCGACTTGGCGATGAATGACAGGGGCATCAAAGAGCCAATGACGGTGATGTCGACCCAGGACGCATGATTGCAGGCGATGAGTACGGGCCTGTCGACTGTAGGCTGACCGATTTGTTGAATGCGTATCCCGACGAGGCGGGTCGCGATCAGATGCCAGACATGCGGCAGTTTTTTCTGGATCGGAAGTCGAAGTTTTATCGCAATCCACTGCAGTGGAATGAGGACCAGTGAAACAATGGTCAGAACAAAGATGATGAAACCGGCCTTGATCTCAGCCATCGTCCTTTTTGTCCTTCGATGGATCGAGTGGCACACCATAGAGTTCAAGCCTGTGATCGACCAGCTTGTATCCCAGTTTCCTGGCAATGAATTCCTGAAGCGCCTCAATTTCCTCGTTACGGAACTCAATAACCTGGCCGCTGCGCAGGTCTATCAGATGGTCATGATGCTCGTCGGGAACGGTTTCATAGCGCGACCTGCCATCGCGGAAGTCATGACGCTCGATCATGCCGGCATCTTCAAACAGCTTCACAGTACGATAGACGGTGGAAATGGAGATCCCCGGATCGATCGCGACAGACCGGCGATACAATTCTTCGACGTCCGGGTGCTCTTCTGAAGCCTTTTCAATCACTGAGGCGATGACACGTCGCTGCTCGGTCATGCGCATGCCCTTTGCAATACACAGATCCACTAGCGATGATTGCCGATCTTCCACCATTGAAACGCCGTCCGGTGCTTGTTGTCAGAAATTGCCCTAAAGCGCTTAGCGAAGATCGATGCGCATGACAAGCGCCGTACCATCTCCTCCACTGTCGCTGTAATAGCCCTTGCGCTTCCCAACTTCTTTGAAACCCAACCCGCGGTAAAGCAGAAGCGCGGCCTCATTGGACGCATCCACTTCCAGAAACAAATGATCACATCGCTCCGCATAAAGTCGGAAAAGTCCGGCTTCCATGAGCTTCTTGCCGATACCGCGGCCGCGTTGGCGGGGGTGGACTGCGATCGTGATCACTTCCGCCTCGTCGGCTGCCGTTCTCAAGATGACAAAACCAAGCGGTGCACGCGTCCCATAAGGGCTTGCACGGCGGGCCACCAGCATGATGACACCGTCCTGTGCCTTCATGCGGGCCAACTCATCCACATTCCAACTGTGCTTGAAAGAGGAGGACTGGATTTCGGCAATCTTTGGCAGATCTTCGTCCAACGCCTCTTCAACGACCGGCGGCTGGGTCCAGAACCACCAGAAACTCATTGCCGTTCGATCCTTCCCTTGGTCTGCGGCGTCGCGTCGGGCGGCCGCAGATAGAGCGGCGAGGGAGATGAAATTGCCGGGTCAGCGGTCAATCCAAGTTCGGCAACATCCCGAATGCCCGGATAGCCGCTGTGCGACAAAATCTGTTCTGACTTTACATCCAGTGCCTCGGCAACTCTTTCGGCTGCCGACCCTGCCAACCTTATGCGCTGAGGCAAGGTCGCTGCAAGATCTGTCAATGTCCGGACCCCGGCTTCGTCCATTGGGTCCCCGGACGCGGTGAATTCCTGACAATACACTTCTTCACCCTTGCCAGTCAGCGCGACGAGCAACGGTGCTCCGGCATCTCCCGGGGCAGATGACCTTGCTATGGCAGCAAGCGTGGTTATCCCAACGACAGGTTTTCCGAGCACAAGACCGAAGCCACGCGCAACGGCCAGACCGACGCGCAGACCGGTGAAACTGCCGGGACCGACGGTGACCGCCACGCGATCCAGATCCGAAAACGCCGTCGACGATTCAGCCATGACTTCGCCGATCATATCCATCAGGCGTTCCGCATGTCCCCGGCCGATTTCCTCACCAAATGCTTCAAAGCAAGCGGTGTCCTCGCCGTTGTCGAGGACCGCGGCGGCACAATTGGCAAGAGCTGTATCGATGGCAAGAACGCGCATTTCGGATTTTTGAACTCGCAAGTGACCTATTGCCACTACCGCGACGCGCGCCTCAAGTCGAGCCGAGCTTTGGACCTACGTCGAATGGGGGGCTTGCCTTCCACAGAGAAAGCAGGGCCGAAATATTAAAAGCCCGGCAATTCCGCCGGGCTTTGTTCAAGAATATGAAAATCCGATCAGATCGGGCGGACTTCCTCGACTTCCGGCACGAAGTGGCGCAGGAGGTTCTGAATACCGTGCTGCAGCGTCGCCGTGGAAGAAGGGCATCCTGCGCAGGCACCGCGCATGGAAAGATAGACAACACCTTCCTTGAACCCCTTGAAAGTGATGTCACCACCATCCTGAGCGACAGCAGGACGAACGCGCGTTTCCAGGAGTTCCTTGATCGTATTGACCGTCTCCGTGTCGCTTTCTTCGAAGAATTCACCTTCCTCAATGTCTTCCGACTCGCCTGCCGCCATGACCGGCTGCCCGGACATGAACTGCTCCATGATGACGCCAAGTATTGCCGGCTTCATGTGCTGCCAGTCGGTTTCGTCTTTCGTCACCGTGATAAAATCATGACCGAAGAACACGGCAACAACGCCTGGCACTTCGAACAGTTTTTCAGCAAGCGGCGAAGCGCCTGAATCCACTTTCGAGCGGAAATCATATGTGCCTTCCGGCAGGACCACCCGGCCCGGCAGAAACTTCAGCGTGGCCGGATTCGGAGTAGCTTCCGTTTGAATGAACATTGTCTTTGTCCTTGCGTCTCAACAACGCGTCCAATTGACTGCGTGCCTTGCGCGTCTCCCTCATCGCAAAACACCGATGGATCCTTCTAACCTATCTTTCAGCAGTTTGGAACAGTTAAAAACTAGATAGGTGCAGATCCAGGCCGGTCAAGCCGGGACCACTGAGTTCCATGCGTTCTTATGCTAGGGCTGAAATTGAATCATCATCCAGATTGCCCGGCACGATGGTTACGGGAATCGGGAACGTTCCTGCAGCCTTTCCCGCAATGGAGGAGACAAGGGGACCCGGCCCTTCCGACCCTGTGCTGGCTGCCAGAACCAGGATCGCGATATCGGCATCCGCCTCGATCAACTCCATGATTTCTTCAGCCGCCGACCCTTCCCTCACCACTGTTTCAGGCTCAGTCCGCGCAACAGAACGAATGCGTTCGGAAGCCTTGGCGAGCGTAGCCTCAGCTTCTTCCTGGGCTTCAGCCCTCATGATGTCCTCAACTCCCAGCCAATGCTGGAAGTCGCCCGGAGCGATGATGAACAACAGTGTGACAACGCCCCCGGTGCGTGCCGCCCGCTTGGCGGCATAAACGATCGCCCGGTCACATTCGGGCGTCTCATCGACCACAACCAGAAACTTCCGGCGGTGGCCTTCCTCGTTACTTTTTCGAATAGCTACCATGGGCGCATGCTGCCATCGGTACGCACGCATCGCAAGCGGCTAAATTGCCGCTCGCGATACCGGTCGTATCAGAGAATAAACTTGGAAAGATCGACGTTCTTCGCCAGATCGCCAATATTCTCCCGGACAAAATCGGCGGTGATTTCAATCGTTTCTCCGGCCCGGTCAGGTGCCGTAAAGGAAATCTCGTCAAGGATCCGTTCCATCACGGTCTGCAGACGCCGGGCACCGATATTCTCCACAGATGCGTTGAGATCGACGGCCACCGACGCAATTTCCTCAATTGCGTCCTCTGTAAAGGCAAGACCGACCGATTCGGTTTCCATCAATGCTATATACTGCTTGATCAGGCTGGCTTCCGGCTCCGTCAGGATCGCCTTGAAGTCATCCTTGTTCAAGGCACGTAATTCGACCCTGATCGGCAGGCGGCCCTGAAGCTCCGGCAGAAGATCCGATGGCTTTGCAACGTGAAACGCTCCGGAGGCGATAAACAGGATATGGTCGGTCTTGACCGGACCATGCTTCGTGGAGACCACCGTTCCCTCGATCAGGGGAAGCAAATCGCGTTGAACACCTTCACGCGAGACATCCGCTCCCGCCCGGCCTTCCCGAGCGCAGATCTTGTCGATCTCGTCGAGAAAGACGATGCCGGAGTTTTCAACCAGGGAAATGGCTTCCTCGACCACCTTGTCCTCGTCCAGAAGCTTGTCGGACTCCTCGTTGATCAGGAGCTCGTAAGATTCGATCACAGTCGTTCGCTTGGTCTTGGTCTGGCCGCCGAAAGCCTTGCCGAGCAGATCGGAGACATTCATAACGCCAACGCTGGCCCCGGGCATTCCGGGCAAGTCGAAACTCGGCATCTGCGCCTGGGCGCGAACCTCGACCTCGATCTCCTTGTCGTCCATCTCGCCATTGCGCAGCTTGGTCCGG
Source organism: Roseibium sp. (assembly GCF_025698965.1). GTDB lineage: Bacteria > Pseudomonadota > Alphaproteobacteria > Rhizobiales > Stappiaceae > Roseibium. Next base: position 20,265 of record NZ_JAILWL010000006.1, on the reverse strand, counting down.
AAACTGTCCCGGGTCGCCGGGCTCGCGTTCGATCCGACCAGTGCATCAAGTACACGTTCTTCGGCCAGAACATGGGCCTTGGCTTTCACTGCTTCGCGTTTCTGATCCCGGACCAGTGTAATACCGGCTTCCACGAGATCCCGGACAATCTGTTCAACGTCGCGGCCGACATATCCGACCTCGGTGAACTTGGTGGCTTCGACCTTGGTGAAGGGGGCATTGGCCAGCTTGGCCAGGCGGCGGGAAATCTCGGTTTTGCCGACCCCTGTCGGCCCGATCATAAGGATGTTTTTCGGCAGAACCTCTTCACGCATCTGGCCTTCCAGCTGCTGCCGGCGCCAGCGATTGCGCAGGGCAATCGCGACCGCGCGCTTGGCATCCTTCTGGCCAACGATATAGCGGTCGAGTTCAGAAACGATCTCACGCGGAGAAAAATCGGTCATTGTTTAAGACACGCCTTCCGTATTGATGAATTCCATTAGCAAACTATCGTCTGTTTTTCCCACAAGTTCGGGGATTACCTCAAACCCGACTTTGCGGTAACACCTGACAGCGCGTTTGTTTTTCGGGTCAGGATCTATCAGGATCCTGGAGTACCCTTCGTTGAGAAGTTTTCGGACAAAGGCCCTGAGAACTTGCGTACCAAGACCGGACGACAGATCCTCGGGCAGTCCGATCGACAGGTCCACTCCGACCGCATCGGAGGGCAGCAGGGTCAACCACGGACATTCGTTCACATAGTCCGAATTCTGCTGGTCCCTGACGAACCAGACCTGAATGTAGCCCTTGTCGACACCATCCTTCTGAAAGATGTAGGGACGGGTACTGTCACGTCCCGCCACTTTCTCCTCGATGTTCCGTAATTCCGTTTCCGGATTTCCCCACCACTCACGCCAATGCGGCTCTTGCATCCAAGCGGCAAGCAATTCGAGATCTTCCTCCAGAACAGGGCGGAACGAAATCATGGCTGTCTACTCGACGGTATCGAGCGTTTCGACCGTGACGCTGTCATTGGTATAAACACAGATCTCAGCCGCAACTGCCATCGCCTTGCGGGCGATTGTTTCGGCATCATAGTCAGTGTCCACCAGGGCCCGACCTGCCGCCAATGCGTAATTGCCGCCGGATCCGATGCCCATGACGCCGCCTTCCGGCTCAAGCACATCGCCCGTACCGGTCAGGACGAGGGATACATTCTTGTCAGCCACAAGCATCATGGCTTCAAGACGGCGCAGATACCGATCCGTCCGCCAGTCCTTTGCAAGTTCGACACAGGCTCGCATCAGCTGACCTGGATACTGTTCGAGCTTTGCTTCCAGACGTTCAAACAACGTGAAAGCATCAGCAGTTGCACCGGCAAATCCGGCGATCACCTCACCCTTGGCCAGTGGCCGCACCTTACGGGCGGAATGTTTGATCACCGTCTGGCCGAGGGACACCTGTCCGTCGCCGGCAATGACGACCTTGCCGCCTTTGCGCACCATCATGATCGTCGTACCGTGCCATTGGGCCGGTTCGCGCGTTTCGCTCATTCAATCCTCTTGGGTCTATCTTTTCTCGCCGACCTATGTAGGCGGCAATGGCGATTTTTCCAAGCCGCAAGCTCGTTACGACCGGTTTCTAACCGCAGATTGCATCAATCACATAAATCTCAATATGGGTACGAACCGACAGAAACCCTAATGCGACAACTCGATTCGGGTCGCTCTCAACAACGCATCCACCAGTTTGTCGAGTTGGCCGCTCAGCCTTTCCTCGGGCAGGTCGTCCTTGTCATCAAAAGCATTTGTGGCTTTCGGGACCGACACCATTTGCGGCAACACCATCGCGCCGAGACCGACTTCCAGTATAGTTCTCATGCCAATCAGTCCACGCATTCCACCAAAGCCGCCTGGAGACGCCGCGCCGAGTGCGAACACCGTGTTTTTAAACGGGTCGCCTGGCTCCTTCGCGCGGCTAATCCAGTCCAACGTGTTTTTCAAGAGCGGCGTCACACCGGCATTATATTCAGGACAGGCGAGGAAGACACCGTCTTGACTGTGCAGCAAACGATTGAGTTTCCTGGCATTTTCCGGAGCACCCTCGCTCTCTTCCAAATCGCCGTCGTAAATCGGAAGCGGATAGTCCCTGAGCGAAAGATGGGTGACTTCGGCATCAAGGATCGCAAGTCGCTTAGCGACGAGAGCCGTCAGTTTTCCGTTGTGGGATCCGCTTCGCACAGATCCGGAACAGACAAGTATTTTTGGATTGCGCATCTGAAGGCCTTTTGTCGTGCTGCCGGACAAGACGATCCGGTCTTCAAGATATGGCAAACAGGCATCGTATTATCCAGCGTCTCAACTGGAGAAGATTTTTCCAATTGATGCGTTCGACACGATACCTGCATGTCACCTTCGTTAAAACAGACTTGCGATAAAGCCCGGAATGCTTTTCACGGCATAGCTCCAGTCGTCCTTCCGCCATTTTGACATTTCGTATGCAGAGTCACCGAGATCCTCACCCATTTCCGCAAACACCCTGGTCGGGCCTTGCTTCATGCGATCGACCAGGCGGCTGAGGCGCGCCATGTCGATATTGCCGGTCTGAATGAGGTGGACGGCACCAAGTACAAGCGTTGTCATGCTGTCGACTCCGGACGCGCCAAGACCGATGGGATCGCATGCCCGGATCACCTTGAAGACCTTGCTGTTCTTGACCGATCCCGGCGCGATGGCTTCGACCAGGCTCTGCAACCCTTCGACCATGCCGGCCCACGGGATAGCCTTGCCCATAAAGTGCTTGTAGAGCTCCGAGGTTCCATAAAGATAGTCGCCCTGCTCGAACTTGTCGGCAACTTCGATCATCGTAATGATGTTCCCGGCCATCCCGGCCTTGCTGCCGACCGAACCGAAGAACTTGCCGAATTTCGATGTCGGCGATCCGATCGCGTCAAGGGCCCCGAATTGACGCCCCTTCATACCGGTGATGGCTTTCATCACATCGCGCGCTTCGGAAGTCGCGAACCCCCATTTGCGCAATTGTGACCAGGCCGCGATAACCTTTCGCGCATCCCCAGTCCGGCCAATCGTGCCAAGAAATTTTTTCATATCCGGGAAGCTCTTGTCGATCAGCTCCCGTCTGAATTCCTCAAACGCATCGCTTTCGCCAAGCTTTGCAGCTTCGTTTGCCAACAACTTTTCCGCAGGCGACATGCGGTCGTCGCGTGCGGTGTCGTTTGCGACCGAAATCGGGTTCGCCTCCGGTGGAATGCACATGCGCTGCCAGATCGATGCCGAGTTCGGGTCATTCAGCGCCCGGACCGTTCGATTGTCCGGATCGACCCGACCGTCGGGGTGCCGCAACCGGACGACACTCGCCTGAAAGTCCTTAATGGTTCCAATGGTTTTGGATCCAACCTTGCCGTCGACTGCCAATGTCTTGCGCGACGTTCCCATCAACGCGTTCAATCTGGTCTGAACCGTTTTGACATCGAACATTTCGTTTTTGCCGAACCGGCCTACGGAACCGGTAATACCGATACAGGAGTTAATCATCTGAACGAGATCCCATCACGTCTGAAGCCAGCCCGATGCATGTCGTCAGTAAATCGCAAAAACTGCCGTCAGGTTCTGTGACTCTCATCACCACGACTGCAGATCTTCTTCCGGAACGCGTAAAAAATATTTATCTTGAACAGAATGACGCAGAGTAATCAAATTACCGACAAGGCGGATCACCCGCCATCGTGCAGCTCACCGCAAACGCAAGACAGCGCAGTCAGTGGACAAAAGAACCCTGCCTTCCAGATGCCCGGAAAGCAGTCCATCGGCAGCGCCAAGCACCGTGCCGGATGAACTGCGTTCCAGCAAACGATCCAATTTCAATGGAAATTCTCTAGTGGCCCTTGCGGTACACCCAGACACGAGCCGGCGGCAGGTTTTTCCAGACCCACTCAGAACTGAAGATCGAGACGGCACGGCTGACCGGTTTTACCGGCGCAACGAGCCCATAGGAAAACTGAATGAACGGAGCTCCGGGTTTCAGGAGCCGAAATGCTTCTTCTAAAAGCGCCAACCGGACAGGTTCCGGACGAGTCAGCAGCGGAAGCGAGGACACGATCCCGTCAAGTGAATGGTTTGCCGGCTCTCCATTGGCCAGAAACCCTCCGGTTACCGTCAGTGTGTCCTTCAAGGTATAGGCATCGCCCTGAAGAACCGGGAGACCCGGATACCTTAAACTCAGCAGTTCACAGAATTCCGGGCTGTATTCGATCAGATTCAGATGCTGATGGGCGAAACCCCGATCGATCAAGGCCTTGGTGACAACACCGGTTCCAGGGCCGAGTTCAACCACGCGCGAATGCGGTCTGGGGGTTAGAAAAGAAGCCATCTTGGCGGCCAGGTCCGGGCCGGAGGGAGCAACAGCACCGGTTCGTAGCGGGTTTTGTGCCCAGGATCTGAAAAACTTGACCTCATCGAGAACCTTGGTTCTGACGGCATTGGCCTTGTTAAGCTTCTCCCGCAGGGCTTCCGCCCGTCCTCCGCTACGCTTCAACATCTCACCTCACTCATGTCCCGAGCACAAATATAGGAACGTTTGCAAGGAGATGCCACCGTTAGAAGCCTCATGCGCCAAGATTGTCGATGAAATCTTTGACCTTGGAAAAGAAACCCGCCGATTCGGGGTGGTTTTCACCTGAGGACTCTGTTTCGAATTCCGCAAGCAGTTCTCTTTGACGCCGGGTCAGATTGGTCGGCGTTTCAACCGTCACCTGGATATACATGTCCCCGTGCTGGCTGGAGCGCATGACCGGCATGCCCTTGCCGCGCAGTCTGAACTGCTTCCCGTTTTGTGTCCCTTCGGGCACTTTGACCCGACTGGTGGATCCTTCAACAGTGGGCACATCAAACTGACCGCCGAGCGTCGCGGTGGTCATGGAAATCGGCACCCTGCAGTAGAGGTCCGCGCCTTCACGCTGGAACAGTTCGTGCGGCTTGATGGAGAGGAAAATGTAAAGATCTCCTGCCGGTCCGCCACGAACACCGGCTTCGCCTTCGCCTGCCAGGCGAATGCGGGTTCCATCCTCAATGCCCGCAGGGATGTTTACCGACAGGGTCCGATCCTGCGTCTTCCGCCCCGAACCGCCGCACCCGTCACAAGGGTCGGAGATCACCTGTCCACGGCCCTGACAGCTCGGACAGGTCCGCTCAAGCGTGAAAAATCCCTGGGCCGCTCGTACGCGGCCGGCACCACCACATGTGCGGCAGGCGGTCGGGCTTGTGCCAGGTTTCGCTCCCGATCCGGAACATGCGTCACAGGTGATACTGGTTGGAACTTCTATTTCCACCGTCTTGCCGGTGAAGGCATCTTCCAGTGAGATGTCCAGGTTATAGCGCAGATCCGCGCCACGTTCACGCCCTCCGGACCGGCGGCCACCGCCACCGCCCATACCGAAAAACTCCTCGAAAATATCGGACATGGTCGAGGAAAAATCCTGGGAGCCAGCACCGCCGCCACCAAAACCGCCATTTTCGAATGCAGCATGGCCGAACCGGTCATAGGCTGCCCGTTTCTGTCCATCCTTCAATGTGTCGTAGGCTTCGTTGACTTCTTTGAACTTCGCTTCCGCGTCAGTATCCCCGGGATTGCGGTCCGGATGATATTGCATCGCCATTTTGCGGTAAGCACTCTTCAGTGCCTTGTCATCCGCCTCGCGTGAAACGCCCAGCACCTCATAGAAATCACGTTTGGACATCAAGATCTCTCGGTCTTGTTGTTGCGCCGCCAGAAGCCAGATATCTCTCGCTTATTTACGGCGAAAGCGCCGGACACAAGTGCCTTTGTCATCAGGCATTCAAGCAACCGGCGCTGAAAACTAATTCATAACCTGAAACAGCCAGCCGGTTCCCGGCTGGCTGCAGTATTACAATTAAGCGGACTTTTTGTCGTCTTCGTCTTTGACTTCTTCGAAATCCGCATCAACGACATCGTCGTCAGCTTCGGAGGCAGCCTCTTCACCGGCTTCGCCCCCTTGGGCTTCAGCTTCCGCCTCGGCCTGGGCTTCCTGGTACATGGCTTCACCAAGTTTCATGGAAGCTTCGGTCAAAGCCTGTGTCTTTGTCTTGATGTCTTCAAGGTCTTCACCTTCAAGAGCAGACTTCAGATCAGCCAGAGCAGACTCGATCGCAGACTTGTCGTCGGCAGATACCTTATCGCCATAGTCGCTGAGCGATTTTTCGGAGGAGTGAACAAGGGACTCACCCATGTTCTTGGCTTCCACCAGCTCTTTGCGCTTCTTGTCTTCGTCAGCATGAGATTCAGCGTCCTTGATCATCTGATCAATGTCGCTGTCGCTCAGACCACCAGACGCCTGGATGCGGATCTGCTGTTCCTTGCCTGTGCCCTTGTCCTTCGCGGACACGTTGACGATACCGTTGGCGTCGATGTCAAAAGTGACTTCGATCTGCGGGACACCGCGCGGTGCCGGCGGCAGGCCGACCAGGTCGAACTGACCGAGGACCTTGTTGTCCGCAGCCATTTCGCGTTCACCCTGGAAGACGCGGATGGTCACAGCTGTCTGGTTGTCTTCCGCGGTCGAGAATACCTGACTCTTCTTGGTCGGGATTGTCGTATTGCGGTCGATCAGACGGGTGAAGACACCGCCAAGGGTTTCGATGCCCAGTGACAGCGGGGTCACGTCGAGCAGCAGTACGTCCTTGACATCGCCCTGCAGAACGCCGGCCTGGATCGCAGCACCCATGGCCACGACTTCGTCCGGGTTCACACCCTTGTGCGGCTCCTTGCCGAAGAAGTTCTTAACGGTTTCCTGGATCTTCGGCATACGGGTCATGCCGCCGACCAGAACCACTTCGTCGATGTCACCGGCTGCCAGGCCTGCGTCTTTCAATGCAGCCTTCATCGGATTGATCGTGCGCTTGACGAGCTCTTCCACCAGCGATTCGAATTTCGCACGGGTCAGTTTCAGCGTCAGGTGCTTGGGACCGGAAGCGTCTGCGGTGATGAATGGCAGGTTGACTTCGGTCTGAGACGAAGAAGACAGTTCAATCTTGGCCTTTTCAGCAGCCTCTTTAAGGCGCTGCAATGCCAGCTTGTCCTGTTTCAGGTCGATGCCCTGATCTTTCTTGAACTCAGCCGCCAGATAGTCGACCAGAACCATGTCGAAGTCTTCACCGCCGAGGAACGTATCGCCGTTGGTGGATTTCACTTCGAAGACACCATCGCCGATTTCCAGGATGGAAACGTCGAAGGTACCGCCACCAAGGTCGTAAACCGCGATGGTCTTGCCGTCATTCTTATCAAGGCCGTAAGCCAGCGCTGCAGCTGTCGGCTCGTTGATAATGCGCAGAACTTCAAGACCGGCAATCTTGCCCGCATCCTTGGTTGCCTGACGCTGTGCATCGTTGAAGTAGGCCGGAACGGTGATAACCGCCTGTGTCACGGTTTCACCGAGATAGCTCTCGGCGGTTTCCTTCATCTTCTGAAGAATGAAAGCGGACACTTGAGACGGAGAGTATTTTTCACCGCTGGCTTCTACCCATGCATCGCCATTGTCTGCCTTGACGATTTCGAACGGAACAAGCTTCTTGTCCTTGTCGACGGTCGGATCGTCGTAGCGGCGGCCGATCAGGCGCTTGACTGCGAAGAGGGTATTTGTCGGGTTCGTGACCGCCTGGCGTTTCGCCGGCTGGCCAACAAGACGCTCACCGTCATCGGAGAATGCCACCATGGAAGGGGTGGTGCGGGCGCCTTCTGCGTTTTCAATAACTTTGGAATCTTTACCGTCCATGACGGCGACGCACGAGTTGGTCGTGCCGAGGTCGATACCAATGACCTTTGCCATATCTGCCTCTCTTTCTAGCAAGCCGGGTAGACCCATGAAGGCGTCAGTCCGGCTCCTCTCACTTGGGTTCCGGGATTGCCCCGGACATCGCGCCCGAGTTTTTACTCAGGATTTGGCGCGAAGCTTGCTCGCTATATAGGTGGATGAAACTTTGCCTGCAAGACATCTGTTCACCGACATTGCAGGTTCTGCACGTCTAGACCGATATTTCTTCCCAGATCCTTACCAAAGAGCGAGAAATCCACTCCCGAGCGCATTCTAGCAAGTCCCTCATGATCCGGGCAGCCACAACAGCTCAAAATCCTTTAATGACGAATGAGCTGCGTTATAAGGTCCCCATGCAGGAAATTGCAATCAACGATCTGAACGGCTTTCGCTATCTTCCCGGTTATTTCGACCGGGCGTCCCAACAGGAACTGCTGGACGATGTCCGGAGCGTTGTATCGCAGGCCCCGCTCTATCAGCCGGTGATGCCGAAAACAGGCAAACCATATTCTGTGAAAATGAGCAATTGCGGACCACTCGGCTGGGTTTCGGACATCAACGGCTACAGGTACCAGCAGCAACATCCGGATACGAAAACGCCCTGGCCTGACATTCCCTCACGACTCACATCACTCTGGGAAACCCTTGCCCCGGACGCGCCGCCGGCAGAAGCCTGCCTGATCAATTTTTATAAGGCAAAGGCAAGAATGGGTCTGCACCAGGATCGGGACGAGCGCACTTTCAATGCTCCGGTCGTTTCCGTATCACTTGGCGACACAGCAACCTTCCGGATCGGCGGTCTCAGCCGCAAGGATCCGACAAAATCCTTCCGGCTTCAGTCCGGAGACGTGGTCGTTCTGGGTGGTGATGCCCGACTGGCTTTTCACGGTATCGACCGGGTTCTCGCAGGGACTTCAACGCTTCTCAAGAACGGTGGACGGATCAATCTGACGCTGAGACGGGTCAACGAAGCAGAATGACGACGCACCTCGGCCTTGCAGGTCAGAGAACGATGTGTGCGGCAATTGCTCCAAGCGACAACGCTATCACCCAAAGTGCGATCCGGCCGGACCGCGTGTGCCGGGCTTCCGCCCTGCCGATTGCTTCAGCGGTTTCGTCGTCGAACCGAAGTCCCTCGGTGGTCATTTTTTCCAGCTCTTTCGACATATGGCCGATGCGGTCGGCAAAAAGCGGCAGATCGTTGGCCGCGCGGGTCAACGCAGAGAGAATGTCTCCCGCATCGCGCAACTTGCCGACAGGGCCGAGGTTCTCCTTGATCCAGTCTCCGACAACCGGTTCCGCCGTCCTCCACATATCGAGATTTGGATTGAGCGAACGGGCAACTCCTTCGACAACAACCATCGTTTTCTGCAGCATGATCAGCTGTGTCTGGGTCCGCATTTCAAAAAGTTCCGTGACCTCGAACAGCTGGGTCAGCAGCCGTGCCATGGAAATTTCACTGGCATCATGGCCGTGGATCGGCTCGCCAATCGCACGGATCGCCTGGGCGAACATGTCGACATCCTGATCGGCAGGAACGTAACCCGCCTCGAAATGCACTTCTGCAACACGCTTGTAGTTACGGGTGATGAAGCCGAACAGGATTTCGGCCAGGAACCGGCGCTCTCGCTTGTTCAAACGGCCGATAATACCGAAATCGACGGCCACCAATGTGCCATCCGGTTCAACGAACAAATTGCCCTGATGCATGTCGGCGTGGAAAAACCCGTCACGCAGCGTATGGCGCAGAAAACTCTGAATTACAGCCGCGCCAAGCGCTTCCAGGTCGTGGCCGTCCTCTCCGAGGCCCTCAACGTCCGACATCTTGCGGCCGTCGACCCATTCCATCGTCAAAACGCCTTTGGAAGTATGTAACCATTCGACAGCCGGCACACGGAAACCTGGATCGTTTGCGGTATTTTCCGCCATTTCCGAGAGCGCGGCGGCCTCAAGACGGAAATCCATCTCGATGGCAACGGATTGCGCCAACGTATCAACAACAGCAACCGGGCGCAGACGTCGGGACGGCGCGTGAAAGCGCTCGGCAAGGCGCGCGACCAGATAGTAACTTTGAAGATCGCGCTGGAAGCGACGTGCAACACCAGGGCGGAGAATCTTCACGGCAACCTTGCGCTCATTGCCATTCTTGTCCCGAATGACCGCCGGATGCACCTGTGCGATTGATGCGGCAGCAACGGCTTCACCGAATTCAACAAAGATCTCGTCGACCGGACGCCCAAGCTGTTCTGCTACGGCAGCCTTTGCCGCCTCGTGATCAAAGGGGGGCAGCTGATCCTGCAGGGCCGACAGTTCGCGTGCAGCGTCCTTGCCGACCACGTCGGCGCGGGTTGCGAGAAATTGTCCCAGCTTGACGTAAGACGGGCCAAGTTTGTTGAGCGCGTCCGACAAGCGCAGGTTCGCGCTCTTTGTCTTGACCGCGCGTCGCTCCAGAAGCCGTGCCATGGCGATGGCAAGCCTCGGACCAGTCGGCAGGTCAGGCAGATAGACAAGCCCGTACACGCCTTCGCGTGCCATCACAAACCCCGCCCGCACCAGACGGAAGAAAGGCATCACCGGAAGTGCCATCAACTAGAATTTCCATCCTGCATGCAATGCGGCGATGCCACCGGAATAGTTCCGGAAACTCACCTTCTCAAACCCGGCTTCGCGGATCATTTCGGCAAAACGCTCCTGGCTCGGAAAGTTCCGGATCGATTCCACCAGATACTGATAAGGGTCTCCGTCGCCCGTCACCCACTTGCCCATCACCGGGATCGCCTTGAAAGAGAACGTGTCATAGACCTTGTCCAGGAGCGGTACATCGACCTCGGAAAATTCCAGGCACATGAAGCGGCCGCCGCGTTTCAGAACCCGGCGCGCCTCCCGCAAGGCTTTGGGAATATCCGGGACATTACGGATGCCAAAGGCGATGGTATAGGCATCGAAGCTCTTGTCAGGAAACGGCAGGTCTTCAGCGTTTCCCTGACTGAAGGTGATAAGGTCGGAGAGGCCCGCCTTTTCGGCACGGTCGCGACCAACGCTCAGCATGGATTCATTAATGTCGCAGACAACGGCTTCAACCGTATCGTTGGAGCGACGCACGACCCGAGTTGCAATGTCGCCCGTACCGCCTGCGACATCCAGAAGCCGCCAGGCCGAGGTACCGGATTTGGGTGGAGACAGATAGGAGACCATGGCGTCTTTCCAGACCCTGTGGAATCCGCCCGACATCAGGTCGTTCATCAGATCATACCGATCCGCAACCTTGTGAAAGACGTCGTCCACCAGCGCCTGTTTCTGCCCTTCGGCAACCTTGGTGAAACCGAAACTGGTCGGCATCTCTTCCGGCGCGCGGAATGAAGCGCCCTTTTGCCCTTGTGCCTGTTGCGTCATAAACGCGCCTCCTGGCGGATATTCATCTCAAACTATCTTCAAATTGCGCCGGACCATAGTACAAGCACATACCAAGCGCTATCTTTGCCGAGCGAAGAAACTCATATGCCGCAGGCCTATACAGCGCAACCGAAGCGGAGACCAGCCCAGAGATGCCTGAATTACCGGAAGTGGAAACCGTCAAGCGCGGTCTGGCACCAACATTTGAAGGCGCACTCATTGAAACGGTTGACCAGAATCGACCGGATCTCAGATTTCCGTTTCCCGAAAGGTTTGTCGACCGGCTATCAGGTGCGCGGGTCAATGCACTCTCGCGCCGGTCTAAATACCTCCTGGCAGACACCGACCGCGGCGATGTCCTGGTCATGCATCTTGGAATGTCTGGTTCGTTTCGGATCGAAAACGACCTATCCCAATCTGCACCCGGCGCATTCGCTCACCCAAAGGGCAAGAATGAAAAGCACGATCACGTCGTTTTTCATCTGGAGACGGCGGCAAGAAACGAAGCCCGTGTAATCTATAATGATCCGCGAAGGTTCGGCTTCATGGATCTGATCCCCCGAGCGGAATTATCCGAACACCCTTATTTCAAGGATCTTGGCCTGGAACCTCTCGGCAACGACCTGAGCGGTGAAACGCTCGCGCGTCTGTTTCAAGGCCGCAAATCCCCGCTCAAGGCAGCCCTTCTCAACCAGAAACTGATTGCCGGTCTCGGTAACATATATGTTTGTGAGGCGCTTTGGCGCACAGGCCTGTCGCCAACCAGGGCAGCCGGTTCCCTTGTGACCAAGTCCGGCAAACCGTCAAAAGCGGCGGTGGAGCTGGCCGCCAATATCCGCGAAACGCTGCAGGACGCAATCAAGGCAGGTGGGTCTTCCTTGAGAGATCACACTCAGACCGACGGAACGCTCGGGTATTTTCAGCACTCCTTTGCCGTTTACGACCGGGAGGGTGAAGCGTGCCGGACGAAGGGGTGCACCGGTGCGGTCAACAGAATCGTACAATCCAATCGCTCCACCTTTTTTTGCCCCAGATGCCAGTCGTGACACACACATTGTCGCGGGCCTTATCCAATCGGCCAACCTTGCCAGACCCACACCGGGTCGGGTAGGCATGTCGCGGAGATTTGACATGTCCTGGCACTGGGAGTGGGCAATATGGGATATGAGAACATCCGCGTTGAAAAGCGTGGAAAGGTCGGATTGATCACACTGGACCGGCCGAAAGCCTTGAATGCGCTGAATGCGGCCCTGATTGCCGAACTCGGCACGGCCCTTGACGGGTTCGACGCAGACGAGCGCATTGGCTGTGTCGTTATCACCGGATCGGAAAAAGCTTTTGCGGCCGGTGCCGACATCAAGGAAATGCTGCCGCATGACTTTTCGTCCGCCTATCAGACCGACCTGATTACACCTTTCGACCGCGTGTCGCAGAACCGCAAACCTATCATTGCTGCCGTTGCCGGTTACGCTCTGGGCGGTGGCTGCGAGCTGGCAATGCTGTGCGACTTCATAATTGCCGCCGACACCGCGAAGTTCGGTCAGCCGGAAATCACGCTGGGTGTCATTCCCGGCGCCGGCGGTACCCAGCGTCTCACGCGATTTGTCGGCAAATCGAAAGCCATGGACATGGTTCTGACAGGCCGCATGATGGATGCCGAGGAAGCTGAACGGAGCGGCCTTGTCAGCCGGATCGTTCCGGCAGACGACCTTCTTGAGGAAACCATGAAGGCCGCCGAAAAGATCGCCGACTTCTCGCTGCCTGTCGTGATGATGGCAAAGGAAAGCGTCGACCGGGCCTACGAAACGACGCTGTCGGAGGGTATCCGTTTCGAAAGACGTGTCTTCCAGGCCATGTTTGCACTGGAGGATCAGAAGGAAGGCATGACCGCTTTCGCCGAGAAACGCGCACCGCAGTTCCACAACAAATAATCTTCAGCGTATCAACGATAAAGCCGTTGACGGAAGCGCCAAGCAGGATTATAAGCAGCGCCCAATCGGTGGCGGACTTCCGCCGCCGTTGTTTTTTGATCGGGTCTTACCGCCATTGCGCCTTGGTCCCGATCGCCACCGGACGTTAGTCCCAATTACCGATCAGGATTGAGCCCATGGCCAACACACCATCGGCCAAGAAGGCGGCCCGCAAGATTGCCCGCCGGACGGCCACGAACAAAGCTCGCCGGAGCCGCGTGCGCACCTATCTGCGCAACGTTGAAGAAGCGATTGCTTCCGGCGACCAGAGCGCCGCAAGCGAAGCCTTCAAGGCCGCACAGCCGGAAATCATGCGCGCAGCGTCAAAAGGCGTCATGCACGCAAACACGGCTTCCCGGAAGGTTTCCCGCCTCAATGCCCGTATCAAGGCACTCGGCGCTTAAACACTCCGTTATACGACCGTTAAAAAGACCCGGCCTCAGTGCCGGGTTTTTTTTAGCCGTGTAATTTTGTGGATGACACAACCTGACAACCAGTGCGCGTATTATCGGTAATTTTACCAGCTACGATACTGACACGGAAAAGTGATTAATTTCAACATCTTATACACATGTAGGGCTTAACTATCGTGATCAAACCGGATTCGATACGAGTCAAGGTATCCCTCGTGAATTTTTTTTTAAAATTGTTGTTTTTGAGTTGCGACGGTAGCTCCCAGCGCAAAAAGTCATTGCGGCAAAAAGCTTTTGTTCAATCGCCCACAGGGTCCGGATTAACCGTGACGCGGGGGTAGAAGCCAGTGTCACCGGACATTCCTGAATTCCTGCTGTTGCCCCGTCCGTCTTGGTCTGTATATTAACAATCGGCTGGCAGGGAAAAGATCAGCGAACAACCTATAAAGAGTGCTTGGATCAACAATGAACAAGTCAAAGATATATATAACTGAGCACGGGGCATTAAGAGCATGGAACGAATACATTAGTGTATTCAGTGCCCAGAGTGCTTAGCGACATTTAGGTCTAGTTCTCTTTCCCAAAATATTTGTTTTTACTTTTAATCAATAGCCTTTGGCTATTGAGGGGGGCAGTTGTGCAATTAGAGGATAGTTACGCCGGGAATGTAAACTCACAGGAAGCATTCACCAAGCTTTCCGATCAGCAGAATGCGACGCTTATCGACGTGCGCACTCAGGCTGAATGGGCGTTTGTCGGTGTGCCTGACCTGCGGCCCATTGGCAAAGAACCAATGCTCGTGGAATGGCAGAGTTTTCCCTCTTCCGGACCCAATCCGGAATTTGTCGCAACAGTTTTAGATCAGCTGGTCAAAAAAGGACTTGACCAAAGCGCTCCAATCTACTTTCTGTGCCGCTCCGGTGCACGGAGCCAGGCAGCAGCAATTGCCCTGACGCAAGCCGGATACACACAGTGCTTCAACATATCTGACGGTTTCGAAGGGCCTCTCGACACTGAGGGGCACCGTGGAACCCAGTCCGGGTGGAAGGCCGCCGGACTGCCATGGGTTCAAAACTAGCTTCCTCGTAGCGATACGAGGCTGACGGCAGGAGAAGTCCGACCGTCAAATTCATAACCGTCCCAAAAAGGGACAAAATAATGCTGCAAAAGCAGCAAGGCGTCGAAGAACGGCTGTGGCGGACGGTTCTTCACTTAAACAGGAGGCAGATGACATGCAGGTCCAGGAGGCAGGCGGCTCCGAACATTGGAAGCGGGTAAAAAAGCAGCTTCGCGCAGAGTTGGGCGATGACGTGTTTACCAGCTGGTTTGCACGTGTAGACCTGGAGGAACATCAGGATGGCACTGTGCGCCTATCCGTTCCGACCCGTTTTCTAAAGCAATGGATTCAGAACAATTACAACGACCAGCTTATGGGTCTGTGGCAGCGTGAATGCGATAATGTGCATCGCATCGAGCTAACTGTCCGCGGTGCGATCCGACCGCGCCAGACCCCGGTCGCAAAACCCAGTCTTGCAGCACCTGCAGGTGCAAAACCCGTTTCGGTTGAAGCCCGCAATGATGCTCTGGGCGATGCCAACCAGGTGACAAGGGCACAGGCTGCGACAGCCGCTCTCGGCCGAGGGGATACCGCGTCCGACAGCACTCGTGATGTGCTTCAGGGTGCTGCGCTCGATCCCAAATACACGTTCGAAACATTTGTCGAGGGCGAGTCCAACAATCTGGCGCTGGCAGCTGCCCGACAGGTTGCGGCAGGTGGCGCGGTCACGTTCAACCCGCTTTACCTTCACGCATCGGTCGGCCTCGGCAAGACCCACCTGATGCAGGCGGTGGCCGCCAAGGCAAGGGCAAGCGGCCGCAAGGTCCTCTACCTGACGGCCGAGCACTTCATGTACAAGTTCGTGGCAGCGCTGAAATCCCAGTCCGCGCTGGCGTTCAAGGATACCTTGCGCACCATTGATCTTTTGCTCATCGACGACATGCAGTTCCTGCACGGTAAACAGGTGCAACAGGAATTCTGTCACACACTGAACGCGCTTATTGACGGCGCACGCCAGGTAATCGTTGCCGCAGACAGGGCCCCGTCCGAACTCGACACCCTGGACGACCGCGTGCGCTCACGCCTCTCCGGTGGACTGGTCGTTGGAATTCAGGAACCGGATTTCGTCCTGCGCCGCAACATTCTGGTGTCGCGTGTCGAGGCTGCGCAAAAGACCTATCCGCATTTCGACGTGCCAGCCACTGTCCTGGATTATGTCGCCCGTCACGTTGCCTCCTCCGGCCGAGACCTGGAAGGCGCGCTGAACCGCCTGGTTGCCCACAACCAGCTGACCAACCAGCCGATCACCCAGGAAATGGCAGAATTGACCTTGCGTGATCTGGTTCGCTCCAGCGAACCGCGCCGGGTCAAGATTGAAGATATCCAGCGGATCGTCTCCAAGCATTACAATGTGACGAAAGCAGACCTTCTGTCCGCCCGCCGGACCCGGACAATCGTACGCCCGCGTCAGATCGCAATGTATCTGGCAAAGGTAATGACACCGCGTTCGTTGCCGGAAATCGGTCGCCGGTTCGGCAATCGTGACCACACAACAGTTCTGCATGCTGTGCGGAAAATCGAGGAAATGGCACGTGGCGACTATGCCCTCGCGCAGGAGCTTGAACTGCTGAAACGCATGCTTGACGCCTGAGACCAAACCTTAACTGCCGGACTTTTCGTGCCCTGCAGACAAGGTGACCGCTTTCAGGGTTAAAATACACGATAAACTACCATTTGAGGGGGCGTTCCGGGGGAACGCCCCCTTGCTTTTGGAGCCGGTTAAGGGCAGTGTCGTTCCCCCGCTCCTTACGGAGCCTAATGTCCAGTTTTGCCAGACGGTTCCGTCTGGCTTTTCATGAGTACGGAATGAGCGTATGAAAGCGACCCTCGAGCGGACCGACCTTCTCAAGTCCTTGACCCATGTTCACCGGGTGGTCGAGCGCAGGAATACCATTCCCATCTTGTCGAACGTTTTGCTGCGCACCGATGGCGGTGCGCTGAATCTCAAGGCAACCGACCTCGACCTTGAGATTGTCGAAACGGTCCCGGCGATGATCGAAATGCCCGGCGCCACCACCGTTCCCGCACATATGTTTTACGATATCGTGCGAAAGCTGCCTGAAGGATCCCAAGTGGTTCTGGAAACCACCAGCGACAACGCCACCCTGGAAATTCGTGCAGGCCGATCGAAATTCACCTTGCAGATGCTGCCGGAAACCGACTTCCCGGACCTGACAGCGGGCGAGTTCAGTCATGGCTTTACCCTGACAGCCGCGGATATCCGCAAACTGATCGATACGACGCAGTTCGCGATTTCGACCGAAGAAACAAGATATTATCTGAACGGCATCTACCTGCACACGGTTGACGCCGCCAACGGCCAGCAGTTCCGCGCCGTTGCGACCGATGGTCACCGTCTTGCCCAGGCAGAGGTTCCGGCCCCGTCCGGCGCTTCGGGAATGCCGGGCATCATCGTTCCGCGCAAAACGGTCGGTGAAATGCAGAAGCTCCTGGAAGATCCGGAAGTGGAAGTACAGATTGAGCTTTCCGATACCAAGATCCGCATCACCACGGGATCGGTCGTTCTGACGTCCAAACTGATCGATGGCACCTTCCCGGACTATGGCCGGGTCATTCCGCAAGGCAATGACAAGGAAATGCGTGTCGACCGGGACGAGTTCAAAGAGGCGGTCGACCGCGTTTCGACCATTTCCTCAGAACGCGGCCGCGCGGTTAAACTGGCGCTTGTCGAAGGCCGGATGGTTTTGACAGTCAACAACCCGGACTCGGGCAGCGCGACAGAAGAACTGGCCGTTGAATATGATGCGGAACCGCTCGAAATCGGATTCAATTCCCGTTATCTGCTCGACATCGCCAATCAGTTGAGCAGCGATACGGCCCTGTTCCGTTTGGCGGATTCCGGTTCACCAACCCTTATTCAGGACAACACCGTCGACGACTGCCTGTTCGTTCTGATGCCGATGCGGGTCTGACGCTCAGGCAAGGTGTGAAAAACGGAAGTGGATTGATGACTGAGTTCAGGACGGCGCAACTGACCCGTCTGTCCCTGACCGACTTCCGCAATTATGCAAGCCTGACGCTGCCCCTCAGCGCAAAACTGACGGCATTTGTCGGCGCAAACGGCGCCGGCAAAACCAACATTCTCGAAGCCATTTCCTTCCTGACAGCCGGTCGCGGTCTTCGGCGCGCGGCCCTGGCCGATATTGCCCGAAAAGAAGGTGATGGCGGCTGGAGTGTTGCCGCAACGGTTCTGCTGGACGGACTGGAAACGAAGATCGGCACCGGGCTGATGGCTGGGACCACTGGCCGCAAGGTACGCATCGACGGCGAGGAAGTCCGGGGATCGGAAAGCCTTCTGGACTATGTCCGGGTTTTGTGGCTGGTCCCGGCCATGGACGGGCTTTTCACAGGATCGGGGTCTGACCGACGCAGGTTCCTGGACCGGCTGACCCTGGCAATCGATCCGGCTCACGGACGACGCGTCAGCGACTTTGAAAACGCCCTCAGGCAGCGCAACCGGCTGCTTGATCAAGGCGGTACCGATGCTTTCCTGAACGCCTTGGAGCAACAGGTTGCCGAGCTCGGTACAGCAGTATCCATCGCCCGTAGCGAAACCGTCGGACTGCTCAGCCAGATGATCTCCGACCAGGCCGACCAGAACCTGCCCTTTCCGCATGCAGCTGTCTCGCTGGAGGGAGCGTTCGAGGCGGAAACTCTCGGCCTTAGCGCCTCGGACCGGGAAGATCATTACCGGCGCCTCCTTCATGACGGCCGCCCACGCGACCGGGCAGCGGGACGCACACTCTCAGGACCGCATTTGAGTGATCTGAAAGTGCGACACGCCGTGAAAGACATGCCGGCCGCCCAATCGTCCACCGGCGAACAAAAGGCGCTTTTGATCGGTCTTGTCCTGGCGCACGCGGAGCTGACCGCCAAAGTCTCGGGTATGACGCCGGTTCTGCTCCTAGATGAAATCGCAGCGCATCTTGATCCGGGGCGCCGGGAAGCCCTGTTTACCAAGTTGAATTCGCTTGGTGGCCAGGTGTTCATGACCGGCACGGACGAAGCTCTGTTCGAAGCTCTGCCTGAAGGGGCTGAAGTCTTCCAGATCAAGGATCATGCAGGTCACCTTCTTCATGGCGGCCAGGCCCCTTAAATCCGCCTGAATCTTATGGTTTTCCACCATAATCCTTTTGCTGGCTTGCTTACCGCCCGCGCGTGGTTGAACGCCTCAGGGAACCCCGTATAACGGGGGAAGAAAAAATAAACCGATTGGTGATTGATTCGCATGAGCGACACATCCTCGTCAGAGCCTATTTCAACTCCTGAATCCGACAATGGTGCCGATTATGGCGCGGACTCCATCAAGGTCCTGAAAGGCCTTGATGCGGTACGCAAACGGCCCGGCATGTATATCGGCGACACAGATGATGGCTCCGGGCTTCATCACATGGTTTACGAGGTGGTGGACAACGCTATCGATGAAGCGCTTGCCGGCCATGCCGACCACGTGACCGTCAGCCTGAATGCAGACGGGTCCGTGACCGTATCCGATAATGGCCGCGGCATTCCGACCGACGTTCACTCCGAAGAAGGCGTCTCGGCGGCGGAAGTCATCATGACCCAGCTTCACGCCGGCGGTAAGTTCGACCAGAACTCCTACAAGGTATCAGGCGGCCTTCATGGTGTTGGCGTCTCCGTGGTGAACGCCCTGTCGACCAAACTGGATCTGCGCATCTGGCGCAACGATCAGGAACACTTCATGACCTTTGCGCACGGAGAGGCGCAAAGTCCGCTTGAAGTTGTCGGGCCGGCCAACGGTCAAAAGGGCACGGAAGTCACTTTTCTGCCGTCACCGGAAACCTTCACCAAGACTGAGTTCGATTTCAGCACTCTGGAACATCGCCTGCGCGAACTGGCATTCCTGAATTCCGGTGTCCGTATCATTCTGACCGACAAGCGCGGCGTTGAGGATGTCTCCGAAGAATTGTTTTATGAAGGTGGGCTGGAGGCCTTTGTCCGTTATCTGGACCGGGCGAAACATCCGCTGATCGAGGAGCCGATCGTCATTCGCGCCGAGCGTGACGGCATTACCGTTGAAGCTGCGATGTGGTGGAACGACAGCTACCACGAACACGTTCTGTGCTTTACCAACAACATCCCTCAGCGCGATGGCGGCACGCATCTGGCCGGGTTCCGCGCGGCGCTCACCCGTCAGGTCACCGGATATGCCGAGGCAACCGGCCTAATGAAGAAGGAAAAGGTGTCCCTTTCCGGTGACGATTGCCGAGAAGGTCTCACCTGCGTTCTTTCGGTGAAAGTGCCTGATCCGAAATTCTCCTCTCAGACCAAGGACAAGCTGGTTTCCTCCGAAGTCCGCCCGGTCGTTGAAAACCTGATGTCCCAGACCTTAAGCGAATGGTTGGAAGAAAACCCGGCTCCGGCGAAATCGATCGTCTCCAAGGTCGTGGAAGCAGCATCCGCGCGCGAAGCTGCCCGCAAGGCGCGTGAACTCACACGCCGTAAAGGCGCTCTGGATATCGCCTCCCTGCCCGGCAAGCTGGCGGATTGTCAGGAACGCGATGC
>NZ_JAILWL010000599.1 GCF_025698965.1 Roseibium sp. | reverse complement strand
CGGTAAACTCATCCGATTGCTACCGGCATACGAAATGCCGGCCAAAACACTTTACGCAGTTTATGGCGCCAAAAAACTGTTACCCAGAAAAATCAAGGTGTTCATCGAACATTTCGAATGCCTGTTCGGCCCGAAACTGCCTTATTGGGAAACAACAGGTTGATAGACTGTAGTTGGTCACAGGGCGCTTCAGGTCAGTAGCTGACCCCAGGCGTTTTGGGACTGGCAACCACCGCCTCGACTTCCTTCAAGGCAGCGCGGGCGGCATGGTCCAGGAAGATCGTGTCAATGCCATGCGACAAAAGCTGGAAACCCTGATTGATCCCTTCTTCCACTTTTTCCGCATTCAAGCAGAAGATACCGGCGATTTTTCCCGCAGCACGCGTCCGCCGGGCGATGTCCGCGCAGATTGTGGCCGTGCCGACACCATTTGGGTCAAGCGCAGTGCCCTTGGACAAAGACAGCGACAGGTCACTCGGTCCGACAAACACACCATCCAGTTCCGGCACGGAAAGGATATCGTCCAAAGCGTCAATGGCATCCTGCGTTTCAATCATAGCCAGTGAAAGCGTCTGGGAATTGGCGTTTTTTAGATATTGGTCACTTGTCTGGCCACTGAGCATTGCGGCCCGGAACGGCGACCAACTGCGTTCGCCAACCGGCGGATATTTGATTGCCCGCGCGAATTCCTCAGCCTCTTTTTTGGAATTGATCATCGGGGCAATGATGCATTCGGCCCCCATATCAACGAATCTGCCGGCAAGCGCGTTGTCACCAACCGGTATCCGGGCAATACGGTGCGCACCTCCAAGTGCAATCGCTGCAAGGGATTCAACAGTCGTCTCAAAGTCGAACATGCCGTGCTGTACATCAAGTGTCACGGCTTCGTAGCCTGCCCTGGCAAGCAGTTCCGGCACCATCGGTGCAGATAGCAGTGTCCATGCCGTAATCACCGGAGTTCCGGAACGAAGTTTATCGGCAAGGAAGGATTGTTGCGTCACGGAGGATCTCCAGGTTGAGGGGATGTTGCCTAGGGCGGTTATCAAACCTCTGAAAAACTGCAATCACAAGTCCTGAATGCGGCAAAAAAGCCCCGGCAATGCAACACCGATGGGATACCGGAGACAAAAAACGCCCGCTGTTTCCAGCGGGCGTTTCTCAATTCATCTAAGTCGGGCCGGGATCAGCCTTCGTTTTGCAGCTGTTCAATTGCCGTATTCATCAGTTCGTCCATGGTGCGGCGAATCTGATGATCGGACTGGTCGACATTGTTGGCGTCGAAATCTTCGCGTATCTTGCGGAAGACGTCTTCATCGCCCGGTTCTTCGAAGTCGGCCCGGACAACTTCCTTGGCATACTCTTCCGCCTTGTCTCCTTCGAGGCCCAAATGTTCTGCAGCCCAAAGTCCCAGCAATTTGTTGCGCCGTGCGGTTGCCTTGAACCGCAGCTCCTCGTCATGCGCGAATTTGTTTTCAAATCCCTGTTCGCGCTTGTCGAATGTGCTCATACTTATCGTCTCCTGAACTGCGCTGATGCACTTCCCCCCATATGGGGCTTATTTGGTCTCTTGCATATCCCTGCTCGCCCAGCAAATCAACGCAGTACCTGTTAAGTTGCGTCAAAAGCATAACAGGTCTGCGAAAACACAGGAAAACATAAGATTGTACTTTTCTCTCTCTTCGGGTAAGTTCCGCGCCGCAAAAGAGGGTTTGCAGCCTGAAGGCACCTGCCGGTCGACGTTTTTTGTCCCGGTGGAAATCAGACAAGGTGAGCAAGGACCCTTTCCAAGGTTTCTCTAAAAACGATACGGTATAGCCCATGAACCGCCGCCGGCGCATTTATGAAGGTAAAGCGAAGATTCTTTACGAAGGTCCGGAACCCGGAACCCTGGTTCAGCACTTCAAGGACGACGCGACCGCCTTCAATAACAAGAAACACGAGATTGTTGACGGCAAGGGTGTGCTCAACAACCGTATTTCGGAATTCATCTTCAACCATCTGAATGCCATCGGCATCCCGACCCATTTCATCCGCCGCATGAACATGCGCGAGCAGCTGATCCGCGAAGTCGAGATCATTCCGCTCGAAGTGGTCGTACGCAACGTTGCCGCCGGTTCCATCGCGAAGCGCCTCGGGCTTGAGGAAGGCACTCAGTTGCCGCGCTCCATCATCGAATTCTACTACAAGAACGACGAACTCGACGATCCGATGGTCGCCGAAGAACACGTCACCGCATTCGGATGGGCAACCCCGCAGGAGCTGGACGACATGATGGCGCTCGCCATCCGCGTAAACGATTTCCTGTCCGGCCTGTTCCTTGGTGTCGGCATCCGCCTTGTCGACTTTAAGATCGAATGCGGCCGCCTGTTCGAAGGTGACCTGATGCGCATTGTGGTCGCCGACGAGATTTCCCCCGACAGCTGTCGCCTCTGGGACATCGAGACCAACGACAAGATGGACAAGGACCGTTTCCGCCGTGACCTTGGCGGAATGCTGGAAGCCTATCAGGAGGTCGCCAAGCGACTCGGCATCATGTCCGTCAACGAGCGTCCTGCCGGAACCGGACCAACTCTGGTGCAGTAAGGATCAGACAAAAGCCCCCGCAATCGAAAGATTGGCGGGGGTTTTTCGACTTAAGCCTCTTCTTCACTTCCAGAACAGATCAAGCTGGTGTAAGGAGCCAACCAAACGGCCCTGCCTGACTTTGACGGAGAGATAGAACTCATGAAAGCACGTGTGATCGTCACCTTGAAAAACGGTGTTCTCGATCCTCAGGGAAAAGCCATTGAGGGTGCACTCGGGGGCCTCGGTTTCGGCGATGTCGGCTCTGTTCGCCAGGGCAAGGTGTTCGATGTCGAACTGACCGGTCCTGACAAGGACGCTGCCAAAGCCGAACTGGAGCAGATGTGCGAAAAGCTGCTCGCCAACACGGTGATCGAGAATTACGCGATCGAAATCGCATAATACGGATCACCGGCTATGGATGAAGATACCCGCAAGGCCATAACCTTCATGGCGATCAAGGCGGCGATTTTCATTCTGGTGCCTGCCCTCGCGGCTATGATCGCCGTCTTTCTACTGCTTTGAACCAACGGAATTAGCCTCATGAAAACCGCCGTCATCGTTTTCCCGGGTTCCAATCGCGACCGTGACATGTTCCACGCACTGGAACAGATCACCGGTGCACGTCCGCAAAGCGTCTGGCACACGGAAAGCACATTGCCGGATGTCGACCTGGTAGTCGTTCCCGGCGGGTTTTCCTATGGTGACTATCTGCGCGCAGGTGCCATCGCAGCACGCTCTCCAATCCTCAAGGATCTGGTCGCCAAGGCCAATGACGGCGTTTCCGTTCTGGGTGTCT